>JBAZTN010000141.1:0-8027 GCA_041661895.1 Methylobacter sp.
ATAATTTTAATCTCAAGCTACGTGCCATCGGACGCATACCGCCTTTTGAGGCTATCCGGCAATGGTTTCTACAAAAACCGGACATTTTTTCGACTGCCCCAGATCACTTGATTGTGGGACTAAACAGGTAAGTCTCTATGAAAAATCAAGAGATGCAGGTTTTGTCTGTCGGCGATGCGGCATTTCCAGACTGACCTTGCGGAAGTGGTGGCTACGTTATCAGCTAAACGGTATTGAAGGCTTACGGAGCCATAGCAGACGTCCTCTTCACTCTCCCAATACCAAAGTCAGTAATCATCATGAGCAATTGATCTTGGACTTGAGAACTCAGCGTAATCTAGGTGCAAGAAGGATTCAAAGTGAATTATTGCGCCAGCATACCCTGTCTTTGGGATTGGCAACAATCCATAAGGTTTTGCAAAAGCATGAGGCCAAGCCTATTAAAAAGCTGCGCAAAAAGAAGGACTATATTCGATATGCCAGACCTTTACCTGGTGATCGAGTTCAGATGGATACCTGCAAAATCGCCCCTGGTTTGTATCAGTACACGTCTGTTGATGATTGCACGCGCTACAGGGTTTTAAGACTGTATTCACGCCGTACAGTCAACAACACTCTTGATTTTATTGATGGTGTCATTGATGAAATGCCGTTCCCGATTCAGCGAATTCAGACGGATCGAGGTCGAGAATTCTTTGCCAGCAGAGTTCAAGAAAAACTGATGGAGAAAGGAATCAAATTTCGACCAAACAAACCCGGCTCTCCCCATCTCAATGGCAAGGTAGAGCGATCACAAAAAACAGACAAAACCAAATTTTATACGACTATTGATCTTACTGACGAGAATCTAGATGGATTGCTTGCTGAGTGGCAACATTATTACAACCGGGATCGCCCCCATAGTGCTCACAATGGTAAATCGCCGATGGAAAAATACTTTGAGCTTGCGAATGAAACACCATACTCAGATGAAGTCATAAGAAATTACTACCAGGCAACTGAGCGCATGCAGGATGCTAACTATATGGTGGATTTGGCGTTGAGAAGGTTGAAACGATCTCTATGAATCACACAAATCCCTGCGGTCTGTTATTATCCCGCAGGGGCTTTTTTATATTTGGATATTTACGCTAATGAACAACATGACTAAACACCCTGAATTCCCGTTAACCGACGCACTGATTTATCTTAACCATGCCGCTGTAGCGCCGTGGCCTAAAAGAACCAGCGCGGCGGTGATCAAGTTTGCCGAACAAAATACCCGTTACGGCTCGCACTTTTATCTGGACTGGCTGAACAAGGAAGCTGAACTGCGCACGCAGTTACAGGTTTTGTTGAATGCGCCCTCCTCTGATGATATTGCCTTGGTTAAAAACACCTCAGAAGCGCTATCCTTTGTCGCTTACGGTTTGGACTGGCAGTCCGGTGACAATATTGTTTCCAGCAATGAGGAATTTCCTTCCAACAGATTGCCGTGGGAATCATTAGCCAATCAGGGTGTGGAATTCCGTCAGGCTGATTTGCATAGTGCGGATTCGCCTGAGAATGCTCTGTTTGCTTTGATTGACAGCAACACGCGGTTGTTGACCATCAGCTCCATACAATTCGCCACGGGTTTGCGTATGGATCTGGAAAAAATAGGCGCATTCTGCAAGCAGCGCGATATTTTATTTTGCATCGATGCCATCCAAAGTATTGGCGCGGTGCAGTTTGACGTGCAGGCTTGTCAGGCGGATTTCGTCATGGCCGACGGGCATAAATGGATGTTCGGCCCTGAAGGTTTGGGCGTTTTCTACACCACACCTGAAGCCAGAGACAAGCTGAAGCTGACACAGTTTGGCTGGCACATGATGAAAGACATCCATAATTATGAAAACCAGCCGTGGGAAGTACACCCCACTGCCCGCCGTTTTGAATGCGGAAGTCCCAATATGCTGGGAATTCATGCGCTTTCCACCAGTTTGTCTTTGTTGCTGGAAACGGGAATGGATGTTGTTGAGTCGTTGGTGCTTGAAAAAGCAGACTATTTGAAGGCTGAAATTGATAAAAACGAACAGCTGATCCTGCTGTCGCAACGCCATGCGCCGCTTAAGTCCGGCATTATTGTATTCAAGCACCGGACTGTCGCCAATGAGGTGTTATATAAATACTTGCAGGACAACGGCGTGGTTTGCGCCATGCGTGGCGGAGGAATACGGTTTTCCCCGCATTTTTACAATACAAACGAGGAAATGGATAGAGCGCTTGGGCTGATTGCTACACTGGCTTAAGCTCGTGCGAGCTTGAATAAGGTATAGAAATTCGCCGTCGATTGCTCTGCAATTTGTTCTACGGTTGTTTCTCGTAATGCTGCCAACTGTTCCGCAACATAGCGCACGTAAGTCGGATAGTTGGGCCTGCCGCGAAACGGCACCGGCGCCAGGTAAGGCGAGTCCGTTTCAATCAGGAAACGGTCAGCCGGCACCTTCTTAGCCACTTCCTGAATTTCTTTGGCGCTGTTAAAGGTGACGATGCCGGAGAAGGAAATATAAAAATTCAGATCCAGCGCTTTTTGGGCAAATTCCCAGTCTTCGGTAAAGCAGTGGATTATCCCCCCTACTTCGCTTGCGCCCTCTTCTTCCAGGATTCGTAAAGTGTCGTGTTTGGCTTCGCGGGTATGGATAATCAACGGCTTTTTCAGCGCCTTCGCCGCGTTGATATGATTTCTAAAACGCTGGTGTTGCCAGCTTAAATCACCTTCGCTACGGAAATAATCCAGCCCGGTCTCCCCTATTCCGATGACTTTATCCGGCTGGCCTAAAGCAATGAGTTCTTCAACGCTGGGATCTTTGCCATCCTGTTCATTGGGGTGTACGCCAACGGTAACGGATATTTGCGGGTAATCGGACACCAGAGCCAGCATCGCGGGATAGGTTTCCAGATCAATAGAGATACATAAGAGGTGTTCAATTCGACAGTTTGCCGCTTCCTTCATGAAACAGGCGAAATCATTTTGATAAGGCGCCAGATCGATACGATCCAGGTGACAATGTGAGTCTATTAACATAGTAAATAAGGAAGTTACATCGTATGGGTCGAGCGCTCATTATCTAAAGAGCCGGCCAGATAGGTTTCTATTTTGTTGCGTGCCATGCCGCCATCCTGATCGCTGAACTGCACACCAACACCACAAGCCCTATAAACTGCTGAACCGGGCGGGGTAATCCAGATTATTTTTCCAGCGATGGGCAGTCGGTCAGTTTCTTCCATTAAACTGAGCAGCATAAACACTTCCTGCCCCATTGCATATTCACGGTTGGTAGGAATAAACAATCCTCCGTTCGTAATAAACGGCATGTAGGCGGCGTACAAAGTGTTTTTGTCTTTAATGGAGAGTGACAATATACCTTGCCTGGGTGCTAGAGCTGGTTCTGCCATAATATTATTTGCTCAGGTTTAGTTCAGACCATTGGATTAAAATTTCTTCAAACATCATGTGCTTATTTATTTGAGTGTCCAACCGTTGTCGACACAACAATAATAAGTCATACAATTTATAAAGCCCTTTTAATTCTAGTTGTTGCGCCAGTTCTTTCAAGGGCTTATTGAGATCGGGATTATATAAATTTTCTGCCTTTGCTTGATAAGTGCATTTAATCAAATCGATAACCCAGGATGTAATCCAGAATACCAGCGACGATTCAGGTAGTTTCTGCCAGTCTTCGGCAACAATAACCGGATGGTTTTGTTGTCTTGCTATTGCCATCCAAGCCTTGAAGCATTCATTACGCTGCTCTAACGAATCATTGCCGGCATATTCTTGCGCCAGCAGTGGCGCATCCTGCGCCAAGCCAAGCAACGCGTCCAGGTTATCCTGTATGTGCTGTTGTTTCAGCCACACCAAAATGCTTTCTTTATCAGGCGTAGTAACAGGCAACTTTTGGCAGCGGCTGACGATAGTCGCCGGTAATTTAGCCGGTCTGTCAGTAATCAAGATGATGATGGTGCGTTCTGTCGGCTCTTCCAGGCATTTTAAAAACGCATTAACTGCTGCATTATTCATTTTGTCGGCTGGATTAACTACCACGACACGATAAGCCTCAAACTGCGGCTTTAATGTTAATTTGGTGATCAGGCTGCGCATTTGGCCAATAGTAATGGCTTTCCCGGGTTCTTCAGGGTTTATTTGAATAAAATCAGGGTGCGTTTGTGCATTCAGTAGCAGACAACGGTCACAATGCCCACAACATAAACCGTTGGCCTGCGTTTTTTCACAAAGCAGAGAGTAAGCGAATTGATTGGCTAGCTGTTGTTTGCCCAGTCCTTTATTGCCAGTAATGAGCAAAGCCTGTGGAATACGTTTCTGCGCAATATAACTACAGAGGTGCTCCCAGTTTTGTTGTTGCCAGGGCAGTAATGACGGTAATAAAGTCATTTTACAACGCCATGGCTGGAGCAAAAACCGAATAAAGGATGAATAATGTCAACAATTGCTTTTTGCACATCAGCCAATGGTTGGTTGGCCTTTATCAGTTTGATACGTTTCGGGTGCAGTTCGGCTTGCAATAAATAAGCTCGCCTGACCTGTTCAAAAAAACTGACTTTTTCTAATTCAAATCGATCGAAGGCCCCACGCTTTCTTGCCCGCTCTATGCCTATCTCAACGGGAGCATCAAGCAACAGGGTTAAATCAGGTCTTAACGAACCCTGCACCATGTTTTCCAGCCACGCGATGGTGCTGATTTTCATGTTGCGTCCACCGCCCTGGTAAGCGTAAGTGGCATCTGTAAAACGGTCACAAAGCACCCATTTTCCCTGCGCCAAAGCGGGCTCAATAACATGTTTGATATGTTGCGCTCTTGCTGCAAACATCATCAATAACTCGGCCTGTTCTGAAATTTCCTCGCTGTCTTTGTCCAGCAACAACTGGCGAATTTTTTCAGCAAGCTTGGTGCCGCCAGGTTCGCGCGTAACAACGACAGGAATGTTATATTGCTGCAGATAATCTTTTATAAAAGCCAGATTAGTGGTCTTCCCTACTCCTTCCCCGCCTTCCAGCGTTATAAATTTCCCTCTGATCATTTTTTCTTCCGCTGAAAAGTATCAACAGCCGCGTTGTGATCTTCCAATGTCGATGAAAACACATGCGTACCGTCACCACGCGATACAAAATAAAGACTGCTTCCGTTAGCAGGGTGCAATACGGCATTAATGGCATCTCGCCCAGGCACGGCAATCGGCGTTGGTGGCAAGCCTTTAACAACATAGGTGTTATACGGTGTAGCGGTTGTTAGATCCGAATACCCGATATCGCCCTTGTAATTTTCACCCATGCCATAAATAACCGTAGGGTCGGTTTGCAGCAACATGTCTTGTTCAAGCCTGCGGATAAACACACCGGCTATTAAGGGCCTTTCGGTTTTTGCTCCGGTTTCTTTTTCTACAATTGAAGCAAGAGTCAACGCTTCATAAGGTGTTTTAAAAGGCAGTCCCTCTGCTTTATTCTGCCATTCCTGTTGCAATACCGTCTGCATTTTATCGTAGGCTCTTTTTAATAAAGAGACATCAGACATGTGCTTTTCAAAAAAATAAGTGTCAGGAAAAAACAAGCCTTCAGGATTTTGTTTGTCCACCTTAAGCTTGGTCATTACGCTTCCAAAATCAGTACTGGATAAGGTATGCTCAAGATTAGGGTTTTTCTCAATTTCATGCAGTATTTCTTTAAAACTCCAGCCTTCCGGGAAAGTAATAGTGTGCTGCTTGGTTTTTCCCTGAACAAATAAAGCCAGTATTTCAGGTACAGTTATGCCGGGGGGTAATTCGTATTCCCCTGGTTTTAGTTTTTTATACGATTCATCCTGTAATGCGACGACTTTGAACCAGAACGGCTTAATAGCCAGCTTTTGGTTAACTAATTTGTCAGTAATTTGGTTAAATGAGTCGCCTTTTTCGATTTCAATAGTTACCTGATTATCGATCACAACCGGAACGTGAAAAGTGCTTTGGTAATCCCTCAATAACCAACCGCCCATAAAACTTAAAATGACAAATCCAAATCCGATAATTTTATTGATCGTTATCAAGCGCTTCATTTGTACCTGTCCAGCCAGATTTGTATTTGCTTGGTTTTAAGATTAACTGGAAAATGAGTGTTAGCTATTTGCTTAATAGGCCAGATGCCGATGATTGAATTGCAGATAAATATTTCATCAGCCGATAATAACTCATCTTTAGTAAATGTGTGCTCAATTAGTTGAATATCATGATTATATGCTAAGTCAATGATAATGCTGCGCATAATACCAGCAACACCGGTTAATTCAATTGACGAGGTATAAAGCGTATTGTTTTTAAAATAGAAGAGGTTCGTCATTGTTCCTTCAATAACATGATCGTTGATATCCAGCATTAGTCCTTCCTGAATTTCAGGATCATTCCATTCGGCTCTTGCCAATACTTGCTCAAGCCGATTCAGATGTTTAATACCGGCCAATGCAGGATTTAAACCTAAACGGGTATGGCAGAAACGGGCGACTATGCCCTGCTCTTTATATGCGTCTGGATAATCAGGAAAGGGATGAAGGCTTAATACGCGTGTAGGCTGGATTACATCGGGTTGACGATAACCTCGTCCACCAGAGCCACGAGTGATTATGATTTTAAGTACAGCTTGTTCAGAGTGCTTGCACTGCTCTTTAGCTTCTATGCTAAGTAGCTCATAATCTAATGGTGGAATAGAAAGTCGACGACAACCTGAATTTAGCCGGTCTAAATGGCGTTCAAGAAAGACAGGTTGTCCGTTTCTAACTTCAATCGTTTCGAATAATCCATCGCCATATTGAAAACCGCGATCTGATATTTCGATATGCTCCTTGCTTTCACCATTTATGAGCGTCATCTGCAAGAAGCATCAGGTATTTTAAAAACGATGTACGGTTTACTCGTAACGTTTAAAAACTAACGAGCCATTTGTGCCGCCAAAACCAAATGAATTGGACATGGCTACATCGATTTTCATATTTCTTGCGGTATTCGGTACATAATCAAGATCGCATTCAGGATCCTGATTTTCCAGGTTGATTGTCGGCGGAGCTATCTGGTTTTTGATGCTTAATGCTGTTAACACAGCTTCAATACCACCTGCCGCACCTAATAAATGGCCAATCATGGATTTGGTTGAACTGACTGCCACTTTATAGGCGTGATCACCCAAGGCTGCTTTCATCGCCTGGGTTTCACCAATATCACCCGCTGGCGTTGATGTGCCATGGGCATTGATGTAATTGACAGCATCAGCATTCAAACCGGCATCACGCAGAGCATTTCTCATGCAACGTGCAGCGCCTTCTCCGCCCACTGAAGGAGTCGTCATATGGTAAGCGTCACCGCTCATTCCAAAGCCCACTAATTCAGCATAAATTTTTGCGCCACGCGCTTTTGCATGTTCCAGTTCTTCAAGAACCACAACACCAGAACCATCGCTCAGTACAAAACCATCACGATCTTTATCCCAAGGACGGCTAGCGGCCTGCGGATCGTCATTACGGCGGGATAAGGCTTTTGCCGAAGCAAAACCACCCATTGCCGTTGGTGATGTTGTGCAGCGCTCTGCGCCGCCGGCAATCATTACATCAGCATCGCCGTATTTAATTAAACGTGCAGCATCGCCAATGTTGTGCGTACCCGTAGAACAGGCAGTAACGATGGCGTAGTTAGGGCCTTTTAATCCGTATTTGATTGAAAGGTTACCTGAAATCATATTGATAATGTTACCAGGTACAAAAAATGGCGAGATACGGCGCGGGCCACTTTTATCATAAGTTGCATAGCATTCTTCAATCCCGGTAATCCCGCCTATACCCGATCCAATTGCAACGCCGATACGTTCGGAATTAGCCTCAGTAACTTCAATACCCGAATCTTCAATAGCCTGACAACCCGCTGCAATACCGTAATGGATGAAACCATCCATGCGTTTGGCATCTTTCTCAGGAATATACTGGGTAATATCAAAATCTCTTATGACGCCGCCAAAAGTGGTGGCAAAA
>JBAZTN010000142.1:0-7962 GCA_041661895.1 Methylobacter sp.
TGATACACAATGATAGCCGACGCTTTCCAGCTTGATGCGATTCAGCTCCAGATTAAAATCATCGCCAACTTTAACCGCAAAACTGTTGGCCAGGACATGCTCTCTGGGTGCCAGACGGTGCATCAGCGTAGTCACCGAAACCACCAGCGCGCCACGTTTTACCTGCGGCAACAAGGCCAGCGTTTTCAGCCGTTCCGAGATAATTTCCGGCAGCGGCGAGAAAACATCGTAAGGCAGAGTCTCCCAATCGGGGAAATGCAAAATGGGGTGCTCGTCCTGCAAGAAAAACGACAACTCATGCTCGAGCCTCAAGGCAGTCTGAGTATCCGGCGTGACAATAACAAACAGGCAATCTTCATTTTTAATGGCAGAAGCCAGCGCCAACGAATCACCGCAGCCGGTTAGCCCCGTCCAGATGAGTATTTGATCTTGTTTTTGCGGAACTTTAGGGGAAAAAATTAAATTGTTAGCCATTAAAAAATCTTATATCCCGTTCCCACGCACTGCGTGGGAACATGCAGTTAAGGCGCGCCGCGCCACGAATCACAGCCAGTCTATATAAATCTGGAATCATCACAACTATAGGCTGCATAGATTTAAAATTCCTGAGCCGGACGGATTTGTATCCACAGCGAATAAATAACCCCGTCCGCAATGTTCAGCTTACAAAGTATAGTTATGGTGGGTAAATAGCCTTATCATTTGCCCACCGTTTTCCATCAAATAATAGTGGGCAGAAAAGCGCTGCCTATCCTTGGTTAAGTTTCCATGACAAACAGCGAATGAGTTTATCACTCGTTACATAATGTTTCATGTACTGATAAACTTTATCCACTTTGTTTTGTGTTTGCTGGTTTGGGTCAAGTCTCTTAGGGGTGGTGCCTTGTACGCGCTATTGACACTGCTTGAAGTGTACAAAAAATGCTAACTACCTGACTCGCGGCGAGTAGAAATAAAAAACTTCCCGTTTTTAAATAGTACAAAATCTCCCCCGCAATTCCTCCATGAATGTTAGGTTTTACGATGTAAAATCCAGCCTACGCACTCATTGAAATTTAATGTTGATTTGATTATTTTTTGAGTTTTTCGAAGGACATAATAACGGCATAATTAAGAATGGCTTAATTTCTGGCTGATAGTATGAATTTAGATTAGGGAATCGCAATTTTTATGGGCATTTTTCAAGAATTTAGCAACGTATTTGATTCTGCCACATGTAGTTTTTCTTATCTGAAATCAATAGCTACTGGTGATTGTAATAATATCACCAGCAGATTTTATTTTGTAATGCATGAGATCTAATTTATGAAAAAAATCAATATGATCAGAAGCCTTTTTTCTGTCATGCTGCTGTTACCCATTACTGTCACAAGCACTGCCGGTGCCTTTGAAGTAGGGAACCCTGTCCCAGCAGGCCCAGCAGGCAATAATCCAAGCTCCGTAACTAAGGGTGATTTTAACGGAGATCAAAAACAGGATCTCGTCGTTGCCGATTACACCAATAACGCCATCTCAGTGATGATAGGAGACGGTACCGGTAATTTTGGATTGCCTACTAAATACAAGGTGGGGTCTAATCCGCGTCTGGTTCGTAAAACAGACCTGAACGCTGATGGCAACAAAGACTTGATAGTAGCCAACTATGGTAGTAGCAACATTTCGGTGTTGTTAGGTGTCGGCAATGGCACTTTTAAAGCAGCAAGCAACTATCCTACCGGCACCACCCCCTACTCATTCGTATTGTCCGATTTCAACAATGACAAGATTTTAGACGTTGCGGTCGCCAACTATTCGACCAATACAGTCTCCTTACTGCAGGGAAAGGCCGACGGAAGTTTTCTACCGCCATCGGCCCTCGCTGTTGGCAGTAAACCCACTTCAATCGTTAAGGGTGACTTTAATAAAGATGGCAAGATGGATCTTGCCGTCGCAAACTATGGCGGCTCTATCACGATTCTAAAGGGTGATGGCTTGGGCAAATTTCCCACCAAAACAAGCATTGCCGTTGCCTCAGGACCTTATTCTATTACCGCAAAGGACTTCAACCGGGATAACAATCTCGATCTGGCGGTCACCAAATACAGAAGTGGCCAGATCGCCATTCTTCTTGGTATAGGTGATGGCAATTTCTTGCCCGAGCGTCAAATAGGCGCCGGCGCTTATCCATGGTCAATAACAAGCGCGGACTTCGATGGAGACGGCGCACTTGACATAGCGACAACAAATTTTTACAGCGCGACATTGTCGATACGACGGGGAAAAGGTGATGGTAATTTTTTACCTCGTGAAATCTATCCGGTAGGAAACGGTCCCGCTTCCATCGCTGTTGGTAATTTTGATGCTGACCAGTTCCTCGATCTGGCAGTTGCCAATCATGTCGATGGCAGTGTCTCGCTTCTATTTGGTGAGAATACCGCAACTCCGCCTGCTACTCCAGTTACTCCTCCAGTTACCGAGCCACAACCACCTGCTACAACGCCCCCACCCAGCACGGATATAGCAGCACTGGAGCAAAGTGTTTTTCAGAAAATTAACGCCCATCGTGCCTCACAAGGTTTACCGGCATTAATCCTGAATTCTACTATCAGTGACCAAGCGCGGATTCACAGCCAGGATATGGCATCGGGTGCACCATTTGGTCACGATGGTTTCGATACCCGCATTAAAACGCTGGCACAAACTATTTCTTGGAATAGTGCAGCCGAAAACGTGGCTACTAACTGGGGTTATAGTGATCCGGCGGCTACAGCTGTAACAGGCTGGCTGAACAGTTCAGGACATCTCGCCAATATTGTCGGCAATTACCGATTGACAGGGATCGGCGTGGCGAAAAGTAGCTCAGGGCAAGTCTATTTTACCCAGATATTCTTGAATTAAATCCACTGATTAGGACCATAATCAGTGATTTGGCCTGGAACACCTTAATTAATGGGTGTTTTCAGGCCAGACCAGAATCAGGATAGAAAGGCAGGCAGGCTTTTTTGCCTTTATGCCCTCGGATGCTCCGCTTACAACACCAAAAGTATGGACTCATCAATATGGGGGCAGAAAAGCGTCTCCTAGAGCGCCTACTTTTGGCAACACCTCACTTGGCTAAGCGACCAAGGCAATTTCAGTATTCATCCCAACGAATAATTCAAAAATACACTTCGTTCATCAGCACATATACGGCCCTGGGTCAGAGCGATAGCAAAAATCCATCAATTCAGTCACCAATGCCAGTTGTTCAACCCAGCCCATAAACTCAAACTTGACGCCAATTGTTGCAAGCTGACCAATGTATGAGCTACAAACAAGAGACCGGCTCATTATTTGCCTGTCGGTAAATTTTTAATCATCTTTGCATCGCCTTTTAGTAAAAGGTTGCAATAAGGTACAATTATTTTTAGTTGTGCTGAGTACAGCAAATAACGACATGAGCAGCAATGAGCAATCACGCTACACATGTTAATCAAATTTAAATCAAAAAATGGGGTGACATCATGAAAAAAAGTTTGTTTCTGACTATTTCAATTCTGATTTCCGGCAATGTTTTTGCCGCTACCGATCATTATGTGTTGCGTGATAACGGTTATGTTCGTCACTTAAAAATCACCCAAATCGACGACGAGTACACTGTCAGTGCTGATGTGAATTTTGAGGCTTCTGCCAAAGACCACTGTTCCGCGGAAATTTCCGGTAAAGCCAAAAGTCCAGTTGAAAACGAATTGCTCATGAAAAAACATTCTGAAAGCGAAGCCAGTTTCTGTGAGCTAAAAATCAAACTTAGCCCGAACGGCGCGAAAGTGGAAGAATCGAAAGCTTGCGACAACTTCGCCGTAAGCAAATGTCACTTCTCCAGCGGTGACAAGGAACTGATTAAAGTTAAATAATTTAGCACCGTTCAATGTGCCGAACACAGCGAAGCGCATCGTTCGCGATTGATTCGCTTCGGACCTCGGCAGTTGTTCCCGGCTTTGCTCTACCACCTGCACAACCCACAGGGATGTGGGGAATGCAGTCGACAGCACATCCACTGGCTTCCTACCTGACCGCGACGAGTGTAAGTTAGAAATATCTCGTTTTTTAGATAGTACGAAATCCCTACAATTCACCCATAAACATTGGGTTTCTCATTGCTTAACCCAAGTTACCGCACTGTTTTATTGTGGCGTTGCTCAATTTCAGCTGTGATAATTTATCTGGCGACTGAGCATGTCCGTAACGACCCATAATCCAATACCTGTCACGCAAACAAGAAGAATGAAGCCAGGTCTTACACCACCATATCTTGCTTTTTTATGCGTCATTAGCGTATTTTTGTACTACCTCACCTGTTTAAAAAAATTATCCTTAATTCAAGAGCATAAAATCAGCCGATGGGACTTAATATAATCAGTTTTGTTAAAGGAGATATTTGGCTGTTACACGAGCAAAGTCTTCCGCTATTTAAAGCGATAATAATCAAGTCGCTAAAAATAATTTTATTATCTGTCCAGGGTTTTTCCCGCGATCTTTGTCCGCTAAGGGCATCAGCATTAACGCTTTATAGTCTGTTATCGATAGTGCCTGTCATCGCCATGCTGTTTGGTATCGCCAAAGGTTTCGGTTTTGAAAAAATGCTCGAGCAACGTTTGATCGAGCAAGCACCGGAGCAAAATACGCTGGTAGTACAGCTAATCAGTTTTGCACAAAATCTTTTGGACAGCACCAAAGGCGGGGTTGTCGCTGGAATTGGGATTGTTGTCCTGTTTTGGACCATAATCAACGTGATTGGCAATATCGAAGTGTCCTTTAACCATATCTGGAAAATAGACAAAGGACGATCAATAAGCCGTAAATTCAGCGATTATTTATCTCTAATGTTGTTAGCGCCCGTTATATTAATCACATCTAGCAGTATTACGGTACTCCTGAATATAAAGATAACCTGGCTAGTTACGATTATTGAATTACCGGAATTTGGCACCTGGCTGGTCATTAAAGCGCTGGGCTTGTTGCCTTTGGTGCTCATGATCGGATTATTTGCCTTTACCTTTATTTTTATGCCCAACCATAAAATCAATTACAGGGCAGGCATAATTGCCGGTATTGTTGCCGGTGTTATTTATCATCTGGTGCAGTGGGCGTACCTGAGTCTGCAGATTGGCGTATCAAGTTATAATGCCATTTATGGCAGTTTTGCAGCGTTACCCTTGTTTGTCGTCTGGTTGCAAACTGGCTGGATGATTGTGCTATTTGGTTGTGAAGTGGCTTTTTTTCTACAGAATTATGAGATTTATCGAAACAATAACCGATTTTCTGACTTAAGTTTCTCCCTGAAAAAACTCATTGCCCTACAAATAACTCATTTGATTATCAAGAATTTCATCCAATTGAATAATCCGTTAAGCGCGGCCGAAATAGCGATCAGACTGGTTATACCGATCGCATTTATTCAGCCCGTTTTATCAAAGTTAATGTCAAGCCATATTGTTGTCGAGTTTAAAAATCAGGACGAAGGTGACGAGGTTTACCAGCCCGCCGTCGATATCAATATACTCACTATTGCTTATGTTATTAACGCACTTGAGCAGTGTGGACAAAATAATCTGCCGGATATTAACCAGGAACCACTGCTTATGAATGCAGTCAACCATTTTAGGGAGTTGATGGAAGCCTCTGAACAAAATCGCTTGCTAAAATATCTTTAGCGCCTAAACGAAAAAGCCGTTTTTCAAGAACGCATTGTTATGCGTTTACTTGTTTGGGTCAATTCTGCTTAGCGAGCAGGGGATTCGAAGCCCTGAACACCGCAGATTCCATAGACGTCATCCGGGCTACGCTGGGTACTTTTGGTAGGCGACGCAATGAAGCCATCATTCGCGATTGATGCACTAACAAGGCATGTTAACAGTCCGAATGGGGAGGTTACTTACGGAGCAATACCCTACGCTATTACCCCTACAGATTGCGCCTTACCGCGTTTTTGCATCCCAACCTTCTGTATAACACCAAAAAGCATTACCCTTTAAACCTTCATGTTCTTCGTGACCTTGGTGATAAACATTCCCTTACTTGCGAAACATCAATGTCTAAAAAGTATTCCAAGGATGTAATCAGAATTACTAAATCCCTTATAGAACATAGAAGCAAAGTAAATCTTAGTAATCTTGTGAAAAGAATAGAAATGCTGGAACAATTTAAGTTCGTTGGCGATGAAAGCTAACACGACTTTTTTGTTTGGCCTGAAATTAGTCGCCTTAATCCAGCACAGCCAGTGCGCTTTCATAATCAGGCTCGTTAGCGACTTCATTGACTAGTTGTGTGTAGATCACTTTGTCATGCTCATCGATGATCGCAATTGCGCGAGCGGTCAAGCCCGCCAAAAAGGTATCAACAATGTTTACACCGTAATCATTGGCGAAACTGGAACGGAAGGTGGACAGGGGAATAACGTCTTTTAAGCCCTCCGTCTCGCAAAAGCGGCTTTGTGCAAAAGGCAGGTCGGCAGAAACAACCAAAACAACGGTATTTTCCAGATGCGATGCTTTCTGGTTGAATTTACGCGTTGAAGCCGCGCAGGTTGGCGTATCCAGGCTAGGCACGATATTCAGTACTTTCTTTTTACCTGCATAGGTTGCCAAAGTAACATCCACTAACGCACTGTTTACCAATGAAAATGCCGGCGCACTGCTGCCTATTGCGGGTAATTCACCACAGGTATGCAAAGGTTTGCCTTGAAATGTAATTGTAGCCATGAGTTACTCCCCTTTAATTTTTTTATTAACAAGTGCGAACTATTGCTTTTTACTTTTCACTCGCTTCATCAAGCGTTCACGTTTTTTAACTTGCCATTCGGTCAGCTTGTTTTTCTGGCCGTGAAACGGATTGACTGGCGACTTAAACACCAGACGTATGGGTGTCCCAACCAGCCCCATCTTGTCACGATAATAGTTCATTAAATATCGCTTATACGATTCTGGCAATACATCCGTTTGCACCCCGTGAATAACCACGACGGGCGGATTCCGTCCGCCCTGATGCGCATATTTTAATTTAATACGACGTGTATTCACTATCGGGGGTTGATGCGCTGTCGTGGCTTCTTTCAGGATTCTTGTCAACACCGGCGTAGTCATATCAAGCATTGCCGATTCGTACAATTCCTGAACGACATCAAACAGCTTGCCGACACCACTGCCATGCAACGCTGAAATCGGATGTTTTTCTGCAAAATCAAGAAATGACAGCTTTACATCTAGTTGCCGCTTGATGGTTTCTTTCTGATCCGCGCTGATACCATCCCATTTGTTCAGGCCAATAATCAAGGCTCTCCCAGCTTCCAGCACCAGTCCTAATAAATGCGCATCCTGATCGGTGATGCCTTCTCGTGCATCTATTAAATAGATGACCACATTTGATTTTTCTATCGCCTGTAGCGATTTAATGACGCTGAATTTTTCGATCGCCATATCCACTTTGGATTTGCGGCGCATACCGGCGGTATCCACCAGTGTATACATCTTGCCATTGCGTTCAAACGGAATATAGATACTGTCGCGCGTCGTGCCCGGCTCATCAAATACGATAACCCGCTCTTCACCTAGCAACCGGTTAACCAGCGTTGATTTGCCGACATTCGGCCTTCCGACCACGGCGATACCGATGCCTTTGTTGTTCTCATCGACGACTTCTTCATCAGCGGGTGGCAATAATTCATCAACCCTTGCCAATAATTCAGGCACACCTCTTCCATGTGAGGCCGCAATTTGTACAGGCTCTCCCAGAGCCAATGCATAAAAATCTGATGCCGCAATATTGGCATTCAGACCGTCAACCTTATTCGTAACCAGGACTACCGGTTTATCGAGTTTTCTAAGGGTATCGGCGATAACTTTATCGGAAGCGCTAAGTCCTTCTCGCGCATCAACCATAAAGAACACGATGTCGGCTTCTTCCAACGCAATCTGCACCTGCTTTCTGGCAAAGCTTTCAGATCGG
>JBAZTN010000143.1:0-7885 GCA_041661895.1 Methylobacter sp.
GGATCAACTCATCGTCATCACCGGGCTTTCCGGTTCGGGTAAATCTTCGCTCGCATTCGATACCATTTATGCCGAAGGGCAAAGACGCTATGTAGAATCCCTTTCTACCTACGCCCGCCAGTTTCTAGCGATCATGGAAAAGCCTGATGTTGACCATATCGAAGGCCTGTCACCTGCTATTTCCATCGAACAAAAATCCACTTCGCACAACCCGCGCTCCACGGTCGGCACTATCACCGAAATCTACGATTATTTAAGACTACTCTATGCTCGCGCTGGCACGCCGCGTTGCCCTGAACATCAGGCTTCACTGGAAGCGCAAACCGTCAGCCAGATGGTTGACCATGTGCTCTCGCAAACTCAGGATCAGCGCTGGATGCTGCTGGCTCCCGTGGTCAATGACCGCAAGGGCGAGCATATCCAGTTGCTTGATGACCTGCGCGCCCAGGGATTCATACGCGCCAGAATTGACGGCACGGTGTATGACCTGGATGAACCGCCGGTGCTGGATTTAAAAAAGAAACATACCATTGAAGTCATTGTCGATCGTTTCAAGATTCGCGATGACATCGCCTTGCGCTTATCCGAATCCTTCGAGACGGCTCTGCGCATCGCCGACGGCATCGCTATCGCCGCCTGCATCGATGACGCGACCGAGTTGATGTTTTCCGAGCGCTACGCCTGCCCTCATTGCGGTTACAGCCTGACCGAACTGGAACCTCGCATCTTCTCGTTTAACAATCCCAAAGGCGCGTGCAGCAGTTGCGACGGCTTGGGTGTGCGGCAGCATTTCGATCCCGAGCTGATTATCCATAACCCCGACATCAGCCTTGCCGGCGGCGCGATTCGCGGCTGGGACCGGCGCAACGCCTATTATTACCAACTGATCTGTTCGCTGGCCAAGCACTATAAATTTGACCCGGAAACGCCATTCTCAGAACTATCCAAAGAACATCAGGCTGTTATTCTTTACGGTAGCGGCCATGAAGTCATTGAATTCAAGTTCATGACCGGAACTGGATCGGTCAAAAAGAAGCACCATAGTTTTGAAGGCATCATTGCCAATATGGAAAGGCGCTACCATGAGACCGATTCGCAACTGGTGCGCGATGAACTGTCCAAATATTTGTCTCAGAAACCCTGTAACATTTGCGAGGGCGCAAGGCTTAATGTTTCAGCCAGAAATGTATTTGTTGAAGATTTACCGATACATCACCTCACCCGCTTTCCCATCCGCAAATCCCTGGATTTTTTTAAGCACCTGAACCTGACCGGTAAACGCGGCGAAGTTGCCGTAAAAATCGTCAAGGAAATTCAGGAACGGCTGGAATTTCTGGTCAATGTAGGCCTCGACTATTTAACGTTGGATCGCAGCGCGGACACCCTTTCCGGCGGCGAAGCACAACGTATCCGCCTAGCCAGTCAAATCGGCGCAGGCTTGGTCGGCGTGATGTACGTGCTGGATGAGCCGTCGATAGGCCTACACCAACGCGACAACCAGCGCCTGCTGAACACCCTGTTTCGCCTGCGCGACCTGGGCAATACCGTGATCGTGGTCGAGCATGACGAGGACGCCATCCGTTCGGCGCAGCATATTGTCGATATAGGCCCCGGCGCCGGAGTGCATGGCGGGCGCATCATTGCTCAAGGCACACTGGAAGACATTATCAATAACCCGGACTCATTGACTGGCCAGTATTTATCGGGAAAAATCGGCATTACCGCGCCTGAAAAACTGACGCCTGTCGATAAAGACAAACAGATCGTCATACGCAATGCCCACGGCAATAACCTGAAAAATGTCGATATTGCCTTCCCTATCGGCTTGCTTACCTGCGTAACCGGCGTATCCGGTTCCGGCAAATCAACGCTGATAAACGATACCTTGTATTGCCATGCGGCGCGGCTAATCAACCGAGCCGGAGTCATTCCCGCGCCCTGCGATGCCATCGAAGGCCTGGAGCATTTTGATAAAGTCGTCGATATAGACCAAAGCCCGATTGGCCGCACGCCGCGATCGAATCCAGCCACCTATACCGGCCTGTTCACGCCAATACGCGAATTATTTTCGGCGACACCGGAAGCGCGTTCACGTGGTTATACGCCCGGCCGATTCAGCTTTAACGTCAAAGGTGGTCGATGTGAAGCCTGTAAAGGCGATGGCGTGATTAAGGTTGAAATGCACTTCCTGCCAGATATTTTCGTCCATTGTGACAGCTGCGCCGGCAAACGCTATAACCGCGAAACGCTGGAGATACGCTATAAAGGCAAAACCATCAATCAGGTGCTGGATATGACCGTAGAAGATGCCGCCGAATTTTTCAGTCCAGTTCCGGCATTAGCCCGTAAATTACAGACCCTGGTCGAGGTAGGCTTAAGCTATATCACCCTGGGTCAGAATGCGACCACCCTGTCCGGCGGCGAAGCCCAGCGGGTAAAACTCGCCAAAGAGCTGTCCAAACGCGATACCGGCAAAACCTTATACATACTGGATGAGCCAACTACCGGCCTGCACTTCCACGACATCAAGCAATTGCTGACCGTGCTGCATACCCTGCGCGATCACGGCAATACCGTCATCGTGATAGAACACAACCTGGATGTCATAAAAACCGCAGACTGGATCATCGACATGGGACCCGAAGGCGGCGACGGCGGTGGAACGTTGGTTGCTGAAGGCACGCCGAAGCAGGTTTCTGAAAATAAGGCCTCGCATACGGGGCTGTATTTGCAACGTTTTTTTGAGTAGTGAGGATTTGCAATAGGGCTTAGGTATCTCATGTGTAGATACCTAAGCCCTATGAGCCTGGAATTTATAAGCCAGTATAAGGGTTACGCGGCGGCGACTTCACCTCCGGTACTTCGGGGGGTACAGGGCGTTGCACGGGTTTCACAGTCATATTATAAGTTTCGGCGTTATCTTGTATTGCAACCGGTCTATGTTTAAACTCCGGCAAAGGATATGGAAAGCTTCGATCACCCAAGTGCCTCACAAAAGTATAGTTGGCGGGCGAGAGAATTAAAATCTTGCCGGTTTTGACAAATGCATCGTGTGGTGCAGGTATGGATGCAAAGGCCGTTAAAGGACTTATCCCTATAAACACCCCAGTGCCAATAACTGTTGCGATAAAACCCACTGGCCGGTAAAACAGCACATCCCACATTACAAAGCCAGGCTGTACTTCCTCGACGAGTTGCGAGTGCGTATCCTCGACGTTTTGCGAGCGTGGAACAGTGGAGCAAGATACTATCGATACTAAAATAAAAATGCCGGTCAATCTTTTCATAATTCCTTGCAATATATATAGTTGGTTGATGTAGGGAATCTAGTCTAATTTTTAATAATTGTCCAGAAACGATATAACCGTTTACCCACACTGCGCAAAATGGAGTCAGATCCTTTCTATTGGAAACCAGAGAAAAAATAACAAACACAAAAAAGGGTGTATCGAAACCGACACACCCTATTTTATATAGCTATTTACCCTTGCGGATAAACAGCCTAAGTTTATGCTTTTACAGCGCCGGCAATTTTATTAAATCCTTCAACTCTTGCTTTGCCGGTATTGATCAACTCAACACCTGTCTCAACTACCATGTTGCCGAGTCCTGGCGTTTTGTAAACGATCAAACATAAATAGCCGACAACCGGAACGGCAATAAAAGCAGCAATGAATTCATTAAGACCAACAACAGACATCAGTTTTATAAGCATTACAACTGCATCCAAAGGCAATAAAACCATAGCCCCAAAATAAGCTATTACCATAAATGTAAACAGTGTAAAAACTACGAACTGAAGAAGCCTTACCAACACAACGTTAACTTTTTTCATATTACTTTTATCCCTGATAGATCTTAAGAAGCCTTTATTTAGTCAGCAAACTTTTTCTGGCTTGGTTATTTTTGTCAAAAAGCCCCACTTTTTGAAGCCGCGAATTATACCTGAAAGCCATCAATAGGATTCATTTTTTTCAGTTTGCTCTTTACGAAGAAACAGCCGATACAGAATAGTACCGGTAATAAAACCTCCTAAATGAGCCCACCAGGCCACATCTATGGTAACGCCCTCAAAAAGCACTGAAGTTGTCGCGTTATGTAATTGAAGCATGATCCACAATCCTAAAAAAGCAATGGCAGGAACATGAATGACAATGGGTAAAAACAGTATGGGAATCCAGACTACAACGCGTTCAAGTGGATATAGAAAAAAATAAGCCGCCAGTACACCAGCTATGGCACCCGATGCACCGACAACTGGAATAGCAAGACCTGGATCGAAATACCATTGCAAAAAAGTAGCACAAAGACCGCACAGCAAATAAAAGATCAAAAAAGGCACTCGCCCCATTCTGTCTTCAACATTATCCCCAAAAATCCACATGAACAGCATATTCATAATAAGATGCACCCAGTTCCCATGCAGAAACAAGCTGGTCAAAAAAGATAGCCCTCCATCAAAAGGCAGCCCAAATTCAGCGGCCCACTGAGGATTTGAATAGCGGACAGGAACCATGCCATAGAGATAAATAAGCCGATAACTTAACTGATCCGGCATTAATTGCATGGCAACGAAAACGATAATGCAGATCGCCATTAGTCCCCATGTCACCAAAGGCCTCGAATTACATGGTGCTGTATCTCTAATTGGTATCATCGACTCATTACTCCGTTGCGCGTTGAAATAACCTGATCACTTTTCACCATGCATCTTGAGTACAACACCCTTTCTAATGCATGAATATAGATTTAATCATATCCTAATAACAAAAAGTTTATAATACTTGTTACAGATAGCTTCTTATCATCCTTGCGTCACAGCAACTACTTAAAGATTCATGCAACCAAATCCAATAGACACTCCCCCATCATTTTCAAGCCTGGAACTCAATGAAAAACTGCTCATGGCAGTTAACAAAATGGGCTTTGAGCAGCCTACCCCCGTGCAAGCACAGGCCATTCCTCCTGCTATGGAGCGCAAAGATCTACTGGTCAGCGCCGAAACCGGCAGCGGCAAGACAGCAGCGTTCCTCTTACCCACATTGCATCATCTGATAGCCAGGCCCACTTTCAAGTCCGGTGCGCGCGCTTTAGTGCTGGCACCGACACGTGAACTAGCTCAGCAGACTTTTAAGCACTGCCAGCAATTGGCTGAATTCACTGAATTGAAAGTAGGTCTGATTACCGGTGGAGAAGACTTCAAGTTGCAGCAAAACATGCTCCGCAGAGACACGGAAATCATTATTGCAACGCCCGGCAGACTACTGGAATTGATGGAGCAGGAGACGCCAGACTTTAGTAATCTGGAAATCCTGATACTGGATGAAGCCGATCGCATGCTGGACATGGGATTTAGCGAAGACGTACTAACCATCGCCAATAGCTGCAATAAGCAACGACAAACCCTGCTGTTTTCTGCCACCTTGACGCATTTTGGTGTTATCAAGATGGCTGACAAGGTGCTGAAAGAACATAAGGTCGTTGCGCTAAACACGCTGCACGATGGGCACAGCAATATTGAACAGCAAATCGTACTGGCTGACGACAACGATCATAAGCAAAAGCTGCTGGCCTGGTTGCTGCTGAATGAAACCTATAGCAAGGCATTGGTATTTACCAATAGCAGGATTCAAGCGGACAGTCTGCGTGGGCCGCTACAGGGGAAAAAGCTGCGTGTCGGCGTGTTGCATGGAGAGATGGATCAAAAAGATCGAAACCGGATGATGGAATTATTCCGTGGCGGCGAGGTTAAGATCTTGATAGCCACAGACCTTGCCGCACGCGGCTTGGATGTCAAAGGCATCAATCTGGTCATCAATTTTGATGTACCACGAAACGGCATTAATTATATACACCGCATTGGTCGCACAGGTCGCGCCGATGAACTGGGACTGACGATTGCTTTGGTGAAAAATACCGAATGGAATTTAATGTCCAGCATCGAGCGGTTTTTGAAGCAGAAATTTACACGCCGGAACATTAAAGAGCTGGAAGGTAAATATAAAGGGCCTAAAAAACTTAAAGCGTCCGGTAAGGCTGCAGGCGGCAAGAAGAAAGTGGAAGCTAAGAAAACAGTCGCCGAAAAAGTAAAAATACGTGACAGGGACAAGAAGAACGTTGGCAAGAGACGTGCGCCAACTGTTAAAGCAACTTCAGAGTAGCCTTACAGGTAGACAATAAAAAAGGCAGGAACGTTTCGAATGTTACCTGCCTTTTCAGTTACCAAATTAATTTAATGTATTAAAGAGGACGCTAACCTGATTCAAGGTAACGCAACTCATTTTTCATCATCTTGTACTGTCTTGCATAATTCCAAACCGGTCATATTCCAATTCCATCATTTACGAAAAAACAGGTTAATAATCAACGTTAGAATGATGCTCACAATCAGCATAGAGGTGATAGGAATAAACACAAACCGTTTTTCATCCTCAATGCGTATATCGCCGGGCAACTTGCAAAACCAATCAATCAGCCAAGGCGCATAACTAAAAACAAGCCCGGCAGCCACCAAAATAACGCCAATACTCGTCAATAATTTTCCGATCGTCATGGCTTAACTCCCATGTAAACGCAAATGTGAATATATAATACCGCGAACAAGAAAAATCCCGTTAAGGTAAAATGGCAAGCACACCATCACACCGACACCTGCAAAAACATAAGGTTTTATAACAGAAACCTATCGGAATACACGACATGCTAAGAATTACCGAACTTAAACTCCCGCTCGATCACCCGGAAAATATGCTCAGAACCGCGATACTCGATCGACTCGGTATCAGCACTGAAGAGCTCATCACTTATACAATTTTCCGGCAAGGTCATGATGCCCGCAACCGGAATGCGATCTTACTCGTTTATACTGTCGATGTTGAAGTCAAAAATGAACAAGCCATTCTTAATCGCCTGCATAATGACCCGCACATCTCTTTAACGCCTGACACCACATACCGCTTTGTAGCCCAGGCCCCAAAGGATATGGAGCTCCGCCCTGTCGTAATCGGCACAGGTCCTTGCGGACTGTTTGCCGGCTTGATTCTGGCGCAGATGGGTTTTCGACCCATCATTCTGGAACGTGGAAAAGAAGTGCGTGAACGTACCAAAGATACTTTCGGACTGTGGCGCAAAGGCGTTTTTAACCCTGAGTCCAATGTGCAGTTTGGCGAGGGCGGCGCAGGTACTTTTTCCGACGGCAAGCTTCATACCCAGATCAAGGATCCGAATCACTACGGCCGCAAAGTACTGACTGAATTCGTTAAAGCCGGCGCGCCTGCTGAAATCCTCCATGTCAGCAAGCCCCATATCGGCACGTTCAAGCTGGTCTCCATGGTGGAACAGATACGTTCGACCATCGAATCGTTAGGTGGCGAGATTCGTTTTCAAAGCCGGGTTGACGACATAATAATCGATAACGGTCAGGTCCGCGGAGTGATACTCTCCAGTGGCGAAACCATTCGCTGCGATCATCTGGTATTGGCCGTCGGACATAGTGCACGCGACACTTTCAAAATGCTCTATGATCGGGGCGTTTACATTGAAGCCAAGCCTTTTTCCATTGGATTTCGCATAGAGCATCCGCAGTCACTCATCGACACTTGCCGTTTCGGCAGCCATGCAGGCCATCCATTGCTGGGTGCCGCCGATTACAAGCTGGTGCATCACTGCAGCAACGGTCGCTCTGTCTACAGTTTTTGCATGTGCCCTGGCGGTACTGTCGTAGCCGCCACTTCTGAAGTGGGCCATGTCGTCACCAATGGCATGAGCCAATACTCACGTAACGAACGCAATGCCAACAGCGGTATCGTCGTTGGCATTACGCCTGAGGATTATCCCGGACATCCATTGGCTGGCATCGATTTACAACGTCGATTGGAAGCGGGTG
>JBAZTN010000144.1:0-7874 GCA_041661895.1 Methylobacter sp.
CGCAGGACGGCTGGGGCAGCCGCAGGCATTAGCGGTCGTGTGTTTTTTGCTGCTTGTTGGGCAGGGATGCCCAAAAAAGCTTTCGCAAAAATAGCGACTCCCCGACTTCGAAAGACGTTGATTGTTCGGCTTTAAGTGAGGGGTTACCGAATCCCGGAAAATAAAGCTGATTAAATGTCGGCGCCTTGAATGCATTGCCAAAACTGGCAAACGGGCTGATGCCGTAGTTCCAGTTATAACGCCAGCCGAGATTGCCCGTCACCTGATCGCCAAATGCCTCGTTTTTATCCCCGCGTACCGATGCGTTGATAAAGTGGTCGTCCAGAATGCGGCTGTGCAATTCGGTAAAAATACCCGTATCATAACGGGAACTCTCTTTGTAATCGGTTGAGCTTTCCACTTCATCCAGTCGGTAATCGGAGCCGATAACCAATTGATGATCATCGGACAAGGCGACCTCATTTAACCAACTGGCGTTCCAGCGGGTACTGTTGAACCGACTGGAAAATGTCCCATCAGGCGCAAAGTTGTCGCCATCGTCGCGGCTTTGTCCCAGGCGCAGTATTGATCGCCAGTTATCAACAATGTTGATGCTGGCAGTAGTGCCAACAACCTGTTCTATAAATTCCGTCTTATTTTGGAAGTTACCGTCATATTCGGTTTTTCCCTCAGCCAGTAAAAAAAACGCCTCAACTTCGGCATTGTTGTCAAAACGGTGGCCTGCTCGGGCATTCAGTGCCGTGTTAAGGTAACCGTCTTTGTCCGGCTCATTAACGCCGAAGCGCCCCGGGGTAGGCTGGCGGGAATTAAAGCCCTGAGAACCGAACTGCGATGAACCCAAGGTATACCAGCTGTTTTTCCATTTGCCGCTGACAGTGCCGGAAGCGCGGTAAGTATCATAGGAGCCGCCGCCTGCATCCAGAGTTACGATGGGCTTATCCTGTTGTACGCCTTTGCGGGTGAAAATCTGGATAACCCCGCCTATTGCTTCCGAACCGTAAAGGCTCGATTGAGGGCCGCGAATAATTTCCACCCGCTCGACCTGATCGATCGGAATAAATTGAAAGGGAATGGTGCCGGAGGTAGCAGAGCCGACTTTAATGCCGTCAATCAGCACCAGTACGTGATCAGTATTGGTTCCGCGCATGTAAATATTGGTATCCTTTCCGTAGCCGCCGCTTTGTACTATGTCGATTCCGGTCGTACCGCTTAACAGTTCCGGCAGGGTTTTAGCCTGCAGGCGTTCAATATCCTGTCGGGTATAGACAGTAGCTGCAGCCGACAGCTGATTTTTAGCCGTCTCTGTTCGGGTTGCGGTAACAACCAGATCGGGAAGATTTTGCGGAGTTTCCTGCGCATGTAACTGGGTATTAAAGCCCGTGAGTAATAATGGGCCGAAGATGAATTTTTGCATGTGTGTCCTCTCTGCGCCGCCCGCGCATGATGGTTGTTTTACACAACAGAGGACAAAAGAAAACGAGAGATTACGCGAACGCGAAGCTGCACTGTCATTTTCGTAGACAGCCCTCCGCTGTACCGAATTACACTTTCGGGCCGGTCTCCGGGCTTATAAGTGGCGTTAACCTGAATCATCACCTTCCCATGCGTGAACACAGTGGCATCTTGATGAAGCTTTTACTTATATACCGTTGCGGGGGCAGCGTCGGATTT
Source organism: Methylobacter sp. (assembly GCA_041661895.1). GTDB lineage: Bacteria > Pseudomonadota > Gammaproteobacteria > Methylococcales > Methylomonadaceae > Methylobacter_A. The sequence continues at coordinate 1,672 of JBAZTN010000144.1, forward strand.
GGCGTAAACCTTACCGACTTCCCGTTTAACCATTGGGTTTGAAAAACCCTCTGGAACCTGAAAGCAGAAATGATTATAAGGGGTGGGGAGAATAAATCAAACTAAAGGCGTGCTGACCGAATAGTATTTACCGCTGGCAACTGCCGCAAAACACCGTTGAGCGATTGGATATACGGATTTCTGTTAATGGCTGCTGGCAGGTGACACAAGGCTGTCCAGCCCGGCCATAAACACGGAGCTGCTGCTGGAAATAACCGGGTTTTCCGGCTTCATTGACAAAATCCCGCAACGTTGTGCCGCCTTGCTCGATGGCTTGCTTTAAAACCACGCGAATGCACTCTGCCAGACTTTGGTAACGTGCCAAGGAGACTTTGCCGGCCTGTCGCGTAGGCTGTATGCCGGCCATAAATAAGGCTTCATTGGCGTAAATGTTCCCGACTCCCACAACGACATGACTATCCATAATGAATGATTTCACTGCTGTTTTTCGGTTTCTTGAAAGCGCATAAAGCAGATCGCCGTTAAAATCGGATAAAAGCGGCTCCGGACCTAAATCCTTGAGCAATTGATGACTTGCAACGGGTTCTGTTGTCCATAACACCGCCCCAAACCGGCGTGGATCGTTGAAGCGTAGCACCGTTCCGTCGTTAAAAACAAAATCAACATGATCGTGTTTGCCGACCGCCTGATCTGCGGACATAATCCTTAAATTGCCGGACATGCCTAAATGCAACAGCACCGTGCCGGCACTGGTGGAAAACAGCAGATACTTCGCTCTTCTCGAGACTGACTGAATGCTGAGACCTGATAAGATTTGGCTGAGCGTTTCAGGTATTGGCCAGCGCAGTTTGGGCTGACGGACGATAACCTGTTTGACGGTTTGCCCTACAATATGCGGCGCAATGCCTCGGCAGGTTGTTTCAACTTCGGGTAATTCAGGCATGATGGTCAGACTCTTGCAATGTGTTGGTTCGTTGCAAAGTTTAACATGGTTGTGAGTACAAGCCTGGGTTGGTAGATTCGGTGGATGCTTAGGCGGTTAGATTGGGTAACATTTCAGGAGAGGACGCAAAAAACTGGGTATGCGGATTTAAAAGAAAAGGCGCTTGGCTTACTCAAACTCATCGAAGCCAATCCATATCAGATCCGCCCCCGTATGAAAAGTTTGTTGGCGATCTTTCAGGAGCCCATTCGAGGTGCATCAACCTTCAGTATCGAAGTTTATGGGGTTTCGAACGATCAACATACGATCAAGGTATAGAGAATGTGGGTGCATTACGAATAGTCAGTTATTCAAAATCGCTCAGATACAGGTATTCAAGTAATTGCCTTTCTTCTTGCGTCAGTAAAATCTGGGAATACTTTTGTTCGGAATAGTGCTGCTCTGCAAAGTGTTGATACCGGCGATCAGGTGCCCGTCGCTCATTGCAGCGTCTGCTTACGTCACGACGATCCGACTTCGGCCAAGCCACATAATATTTTTTTACGTTCTCTACCCACTCCGGCGAGCCGAATGGATATGGCGCGGTGCGTCGGTTAGCTATGCGTCGAGCCATTGATGTGCGGCGTGGACCGCGTCGTAAGTCATATATGTGCATTGTTTATTTCCTTACCCTGATATGATTTAAATTCATTTTTAACATATCAAGGGGAAAAATCCAATATACCGGACAGCGGGGTTAAATTATTACCCGATAAACAAGGAACGTCAGCCAATTTGTAATACATACCCTCTTCGAGAGTTGTTGTCGAAAAGACCACCGACTCCTATCATTGCCCGTCGTCGAATTCTTTTGTCGATGAGTTTAGTAATTGCTCTATGTCGTCGCTTTTTGCTTTCTGCGGTACTCTGTCTTCTGTATCTAGCGGCCATGTAGTTGCACTCGATTTATCCATATCGGCAACCCAGTCGCGCCAGATCGACATTAGTACTGCCATCAGGGTAGGCCCCAAAAACAAGCCCAGTAAACCGAAGGTCTCCATACCACCGAAAATTCCCAACAGCGTCCAGATAAAAGGCAGCTTGACTGCACCACCGATTAACGCTGGGCGAACATAGTTGTCTGCTATCAGAGTAAGAATCATACCATACGCAAACAGCCCGCCACCTGCCGCCATGTGTCCCTCAGCTACCAGAACCAGCGAACAGGCGCCGAAAATCAGTTTGGCGGCGAATGGAATCATGGCAAAAACGCCGGTTAAGGCGCCCAGCAGGGCAGGGTGACTTAATCCGGCAAACGCATAACCAGCCCCCATCAATAACCCTTTACCCAGACCAATTAGAATCATTCCGTTGACTGTGGCGCGCACTGCAGCCGTGGCATGTAAAGTATATCGAACGCCCCTTTCTCCGAATAACTTAAGGTTGCTTGCTACCACATGCTGGCTCAGGCTGGTACCGTGTTGATAGACAAAAAACAGCACTGCCAGCGTCAGTAGAAAACCGAAGAAGCGATGTAAGAGCTGTCCGGCAAATTCTTTGGTGTAAGTTACCGCGCCGCCGGTACCCAGCCAGTGCAGGGATTCATTTGCCGCTTCGGGACTACCCAAGGCGTTCATCCAGGCATCTTTGGCCCAGTTACCAATCAGTGGCAGGGCTTCCAGCCATAGTGGTGGTGGTATACCGACTTTTTGCGCTTTATTCAGGATTTGACCGAGCGATTGCGCTTCCTGAAGCAGTCGACCTAAGCCATAACCCAATGGTGTCAGAATAATCACGCCGATTAGCAAGGTAAGGCCTAAAGCGGCCCAGGTTACATGTACGTTAAATTCCTTGAAACCCAGTAGACGTTGATAAACCGGCCAGGTGGTAATGGCGAGAACCACTGCCCAAGCCAATAATGGCAGGGAACTGTGCAAAACCCAGCTACCCAGCAAGAACAAAATGAGTCCGGCGATTAGACGGGCTTTAACTTCCTGATTGTTTGGCATAAATTATTATTTTGTCGACTGCATGGATGCAGGAGGTAGGGCAATGCAGGAGCAATTGCCGAGGTTTAAAAAAGAACGTCCATGTTCGTGCTCCGTTGCATGTTAACGCCTGATTCTTACAGCTATTTGACGACCCTCGAAAAGTGCAGCAACCAGGATATAGAGCGTCATCAAGGCGCTGGCCAATAGCCACGGTTGCCAGTTAATAGTCATCAACAGTTTTCCATGAGCAAAATACAAACCGACGCCCAGCCCGATATAACCGATCACACGTTTGACATCATAATCCACGGGGTAATATTTTCGCCCCAGCAAATACGAAATGACAGCCATACTGCCATAGCAGGCCAACGTCGCCCATGCAGAGCCCACATAACCCAGTATTGGTATCCACCAGACATTGAGCACGATAGTCAGTGCCGCTCCAGCCAGGGATACAAATGCACCCATTAATGTGCGATCGGTGAGTTTATACCAAATGGACAGATTCACATAAATACCCAGGCATAAATTGGCAAGCAACAGAATCGGCACGACTTCAAGGCCTGCGCGGAACTCGTCACCGACAAAATATTTGAAGAAATCAATAAACAAGGTCACCAGCAGGAAGATGAATACGCAGAAAATGACAAAAAACTTGAGTACTGCCGCGTAAATATTGCGGGCGTCGCTCTTGTCCGAATAGGCAAAGAAAAACGGCTCTGCGGCATAGCGGAAGGCCTGAATAAACAGCGACATCAGAATAGAGAGTTTGTAGCAGGCGCTATAAATACCCAGCATCTTCATGTTGGTTTGTGCGTCGTAGGGCAACAGGTATTTTAACAGGGCACGATCGAGCATTTCGTTGATGATCCCGGCGAAACCGATCACCACCATCGGCAGCGAATAACGGGCCATGCGGCCAAACAGTTCCCGGTCAAAGCCCCAGGCAAGCCCGGATAACTGTGGGACAAGTAATAAAAATTTGAATACGCTGGCTATCAGGTTGGCGATGAAGATATAACCAATGCCTATAGCGGGATTGTAGACCAGCGATATCCATGACTGAGGGCTTTCTGCGTAGAGCTTGGGGCAGTAAATGATGAAAAACAGGCTTAGCAGCACTGTTACAAGTATCTCTATGATCTTGATGCCGGCAAAACGGAAAGCCCTATCTTCCGCCCTTAGACGGGAAAACGGAATGGCGGCAATAGCGTCCAGGATTAAAATCATGCTAAAGCACAACACGTATTCCGGGTGATTGGCGTAATTCAGCGCCGCTGAAAGCTGCGTGTTGATCAACACTATGCCCAGGAAGAAGCCCAGATTGATTAGCACCACGAAGATTAATGCGGTTGAATAAGCCACGTCGCGGCCTTGATTTTCCTTGTCTCGAAAACGGAAATAGCCGGTTTCAAAACCGAATAACAGCAGCACGGAAAAGAAGCCGGCGTAGGCATAAAATTCCGACACCACTCCGTATTCCGCCGCCGTGAAGTAATAGGTATACAGCGGCACCAATAGGTAATTGAGGAACCGGCCGAAAATGCTGCTGATGCCGTAGATCGCTGTTTGAGATGCAAGTTTTCTTATAATGCTCATGGCGCTGAATTATACATGAACGGGTTTGGTGTGCGGTGATTATGCGCAGAAGCATCTCCGGTCAACATTCCACCGCTTTACTACATGGGCGCAGGAAGTTAAGACTCCATGGATAGAGGAGCATGGAACAAAAAAATCTCTAGACTGGTTTTTTATAAACGAAATAGTTCTCGCATGAGGACTTCTTGAATGTAGGGGAGCTGAGCAGTATTATGAAGCAGTTCGGTAGTTGAAATTAATTGTAACTTCACAATAATTTGATATAAAGGCATAAATACGTGGCTTATGGGTATTAGGTCATTTTAATTAAAAGTGAGTATTTTTCAGGTTAATGGTCTTTCAATTACCATTGTTGCTGACTAGTGGTTATAATTGTCTATACATATTGTTACACAGCGTGTTTTTGTATTGAACTTGCCTGCTGTGAATTCAAACCAATGAGACACACAATTTAATGTTAATACTCAAGGCAGAATGCTTGAATAATTCCGTTCAATTGCTTTGTATGCCGCTAAAAGCACGAGAAATCTGTTACGTCTTTGGAGTAAATAGCGAGTAATGCAAAAGAAAATTCGCCGACTATTGATTCTCAGTATTCTGATTGGATTGGTTGGAATGGGGGTCGCATTTACCAAGCTTGTGATGGAAGAGGTGCGAACCTCTAAATATCAGGCACATTATTTTTCTGAGATAAACAAACAGTTAGGTTTTAATCTTAAGTCGGGTGCCAGTTCATCCATCCGGTTTCCTGATCATGGGCCTTACGATCAACGACTCGGCTACACCTTGCTGCCAGACGAGATTGCGCGCTTGCAGAGGTCCGGCTTTAAAATTACAGCTCAGGCCGATTTTTCGCCGATGATGACCCGGTTAGTTGACGATTACGGATTGTTTCCACCGTATAAAGAAAAAGTTCAAGCTGGACTTCGTGTCGTTGATCATTCAAATCAGCCTATGTTTAGCGCCGCTTATCCTACTTATGGCTATCCGAATTTTGAGGCTATTCCTCCGTTAGTATTGAATACCTTGCTCTTTATAGAGAACAGGGAGTTGCTCAACGAAAATCATATCAACATTAATCCCGCGATTGAATGGGATCGTTTGGGATTTGCCAGTTTGCAAATGATGGCGAAAAAACTGGGTGCGGATATTAATGTGCCGGGTGGTAGTACATTGGCTACACAGTTGGAAAAGTACCGTCATTCGCCTAATGGCATTACCGAGTCGATAATAGAAAAGATTCGTCAAATGGTTAGTGCATCGATTCGTACCTATATGCTGGGGCCGGATACCCGTGAAATGAGGCGGCAATTTGCGCTGGCTTATTTGAATTCGATGCCCCTTGCAGCCACTCCAAAACTGGGTGAAATACACGGTTTGGGCGATGGTTTGTCGGCCTGGTTTAATGCTGATTTTAATAAAGTTAACCAGTTACTTAGTCAAAAAGCGATAAACTCAGCTGAGAAGATTACTCCGCAACAGGCACAAGCCTATCGGCAGGTGCTTAGCATTTTGTTATCACAAAGAAGACCTTCCTATCTTTTAGGACCTGGTTATGATGCGTTAAAGGATCTTACCGATAGTCATTTGCGAATATTAGCTGCTCAAGGAGTTATTTCAGCAGCACTTCGGGATGCTGCGTTACAGGCATCTATCGTTCGTCTTCCCAAGTCAGATGAAGCACCGGCTGC
>JBAZTN010000145.1:0-7745 GCA_041661895.1 Methylobacter sp.
AACTGTACGTTCTTCAATATACACGCTACGCCCCCAAACCTGATCCAGTAATTGAGTGCGATTAAAAACTTTATCGGGATGGGTCATGAAGAACTGCATTAAACGGAACTCGGTCGGACTTACCTCCAGTTGCTTATCGTCGATGCTGAGCCGGTGTTGTTCGGTATCCAGCACCAAATCGCCCAAGGTAATTTGCGCCAAATCATTTATTTTTCCGCTTCTGCGTAAAACTGCACGAATACGCGCCACCAACTCCTTGGGCGAAAAGGGCTTGGTCATATAATCGTCTGCTCCAATTTCCAGACCTCTGACTTTATCCTCTTCCTCACCTCGTGCCGTCAGCAGAATAATAGGCAGTTCCCGATACATCGGATCTTTCTTTAAGCGCCGAGCCCATTCAACGCCACTCATGCCCGGCAACATCCAATCCAATAGAACCAAATCAGGCAAAGCATCATCCAAAACTTTCTGTGCGTCTTCTGCATCTGCTGCTGCAATTGACCTAAAGTCGGCCTGCTCAAGTACCATCATCAACATCTCTCTGATAGCATCTTCATCTTCAACAACGAGAATAGTAAAACTAGACATAATTAATATATAGAAAGATAAAACCGTGTATTTTAACAACCCGCATATTACCCTTTTATGACACAAAGGGCTTACAAATAAAAAGATTCAAGGCAAAAAGCTACTACTACGATCGCTGATCTTAAATCTGATCTATACCCTCTTATAAAATAAAGCTCTATGCAATATCAAACAAAACGTTGCATTCGGTCTATAAAGTGCCATCAACAACACAGGAACTTCTAAAGTAAGCCAGCAATCGTATTGTGCACGGAATCTTCATGGCTCATCTAAACAACCCTTATAAGATTCAATGCGTTAATTCTATAGTTTCTCTCAAAAGACTGTACTTTTATTCATATTATATTCATAGTTGCAGGCTGATACTTGATAAGCAGTTAAGTATCATCGTAATTTTAGAAATATGTTTAAAAAGAACCTTTTTTATCAACAATAAAAATGAGGAGATCGATTATGAGCATGTTGAACGAATTTAAAGAATTTGCTGTCAAAGGGAATGCTGTCGACATGGCTGTCGGTATAATCATCGGTGCTGCTTTTGGCAAGATAATTTCATCCCTTGTTGCTGATGTCATTATGCCACCAATCGGAGTACTAATCGGAGGGGTAGACTTTACCAAACTGGCACTAACCATGAAAGAAGCCGTTGGAGATGCACCTGCCGTAACACTTAACTATGGAAACTTTATTCAGTCTATAGTTGATTTTACCATCATTGCCTTTGCCATTTTCATGGCGGTAAAGATTATCAATAATCTCAAGAAAAAAGAGGCGGAGGCACCTGTAACTGCTCCAGAACCGTCTAAAGAAGAACTATTGCTAACCGAAATCCGGGATTTACTCAAAGCAGGAAAATGAATTTTTACCAATTTCTCGTTTTACGCACAATTCCTTCTAGCTTCAATCAACGCTTCAAAGGTGATCACAATGAAACATTTATATAAATCAACTGCCACTTTTTTACTGTTACTTCCTTTAAGTATGATGAGTTTTGCCGCAGATCCTCAAAAACCGGACGAGCCGATGAAAGGCATGGGTATGCATCAGGGCATGGGCATGATGGGGATGGGCGGCATGACCGAAGAGCAAAAAGATCAACATTTGCGCTCCATGCAAGAACATATGCTAATGATGCATGACCTTTCAAATCAAATTTTGGCGGAGAAAGATCCCGCTAAAAAAGAATCTCTAAAAAAACAACAACTGGAACTCATGAAAGCACATCATGATCAAATGAAGGAACATCACCAACAAAAGATGCAGGAACATAAGAAGTAAATGATTTGAGGGGCGAATCTTATTCGCCCCTCTATTTCAATAGTTATCCCTTCAAAAACCGCAGCACGCCATTTTCAATATCCACTTTTATAGTGTCCCCTGCAACAAAATTACCCGCCAGTATCTCCTGAGCTAGTGGATTTTCAAGCTGATGTTGTATAGCGCGTTTCATGGGTCTGGCGCCATAAACCGGATCAAATCCGGCTTCACCTAATAAATCCAATGCCTGATCGGTGATTTCAAAACCGATTTCACGATCCAGCAAGCGCTTGCGCAAATACTCAATCTGAATGCCGGAAATGGCCCTAATCTGGCTGCGTCCTAACGGATGAAAAACAACAGCCTCGTCAATCCGGTTAATAAACTCCGGCCTAAAATGAACCCCAACGATTTCCATGACTGCAGCTTTCATTTCGTTGTAATTAGCCTCGCCTGACAACTCCTGAATACGATCAGAACCCAGATTTGACGTCATCACGATCACGGTATTTCTAAAATCAACGGTTCTGCCCTGACCATCGGTCAATCGACCATCATCGAGCACCTGTAACAGAATATTGAACACATCAGGATGCGCTTTTTCAATTTCATCCATCAGAATGACCGAATACGGTTTACGCCTGATCGCTTCGGTTAGATAGCCGCCCTCTTCATAACCAACATAGCCAGGAGGCGCGCCAATGAGGCGAGCGACGGAATGTTTTTCCATAAATTCTGACATATCGATACGAACCATCGCATCGCTGGTATCAAACATAAATTCAGCCAGCGCCTTGCATAACTCGGTTTTACCCACACCGGTCGGGCCGAGGAACAAAAACGAACCACTCGGTCTGTTGGGGTCCGATAATCCGGCTCTGGCGCGACGTATGGCATTGCTGACAGCCTTAAGCGCCTCTTCCTGCCCGATAACCCGTTTACTTAACTCTTCTTCCATATGCAGCAATTTATCACGCTCGCCTTCCATCATTTTAGAGACTGGAATACCTGTCCATTTTGACACCACTTCAGCGATTTCCTCTTCGGTAACTTTGTTGCGCAACAAGGTCATCTTCGGCGCTTCGGCTGGTACGGCTGCATTAAGTTGTTTTTCCAGTGCGGGAATAATGCCATATTGCAATTCCGACATGCGCGCCAAATCGTTAGCACGGCTTGCCGCTTCCAGTTCGGTCCTGGCCTGCTCCAGCTTTTCTTTAATGGATGCTGAGCCCTGTAACGAGGCTTTCTCCGCCTTCCAGATTTCTTCCAGATCGGAATATTCTTTTTCCAACTCCGCGATTTCTTCTTCCAGAATTTCCAGGCGTTTTTTGGATGCGGCATCCGATTCTTTTTTAAGCGCTACCTGTTCAATTTTTAACTGGATCAAACGCCGGTACAGTTTGTCCATTTCCTCCGGTTTAGAATCGATTTCCATTCGAATGCGGCTGGCCGCTTCATCAATCAGGTCAATGGCTTTATCCGGCAACTGCCGGTCGGCAATGTAACGGTATGACAAGCTTGCCGCCGCAACGATGGCCGGATCAGTAATATCAACGCCGTGATGCACTTCGTATTTTTCCTTCAGGCCCCGCAAAATTGCAACGGTATCTTCAACAGAAGGCTCATCAACCAGCACTTTCTGGAAACGGCGCTCCAGTGCGGCATCTTTTTCGACATATTTGCGGTACTCATCCAGCGTGGTCGCGCCAACGCAATGCAATTCGCCGCGCGCCAGGGCCGGTTTCAGCATATTACCGGCATCCATCGCACCTTCCGCCTTGCCCGCGCCGACCATGGTGTGTAGCTCATCAATAAACAGAATCACCTGACCTTCCTGTTTGGCAAGGTCGTTTAAAACCGCTTTCAGGCGCTCTTCAAACTCCCCTCGAAACTTGGCGCCGGCAATCAATGCCGCCATATCCAAAGCCAGCACACGCTTGCCCTTGATACCTTCAGGCACTTCACCATTGACGATACGCTGCGCCAGACCTTCAACAATCGCCGTTTTACCCACACCCGGCTCACCGATTAATACCGGATTGTTTTTAGTGCGGCGTTGCAACACCTGAATGGTACGGCGAATTTCATCATCCCGTCCGATGACAGGATCAAGCTTGCCTTGTTCCGCGCGTTCGGTCAGATCGATGGTATATTTCTTCAACGCCTGACGCTGATCTTCGGCATTGGGGTCATCCACAGCCTGTCCGCCGCGCATGCTGTCAATCGCTTTTTCCACCGCCTGTCTACTGGCGCCGGCTTTTCTAAGGAGGTCTTGCAAAAACCCCTTTTCGTCAAATGCAGCCAATAAAAACAGCTCGCTGGAGATGAATTTATCGTTGCGCTTTTGGGCTAATTTATCGGTTAAATTCAGCAACCGTGATAATTCATTGGAAATCTGAACATCACCGCCGGCACCTGAAACGGTTGCTGTACGATCCAATTCCTTAACCAGCTCTGCACGCAGCGTTTGGGTGTTGACGCCAATCTGGCCCAGTAAAGGTTTGATGCTGCCACCTTCCTGATCCAGCAATGCCATCATGACATGAACCGGCTCAATGAATTGATGGTCTTTGCCCAAAGCCAGACTTTGTGCATCGGCCAGTGCTGTTTGAAACTTGCTGGTTAATTTATCCATTCGCATGCATGTGCCTCATAAAGGTGTTATTTAAGTTGATACTGACATGGGGGATACCCCCTCCATTTTCAAGCAAACTATTTAAATCCCGCACTTCAGAACACCCGGTCAACAATCGGCAGCTGATAATTTCGATATATTCAGAGCCACTTAACTGGTGTTAATCGAACTGCTTAAAATATGCTAATGACAGTCCCATAAAAAAAACAGTACAATAGGCCGCGTCAGAAAACAGATGTTGAGTTAAGGGATTCCTATGTTGTTAGGTTGTCCGGTTATCAATGTTGTAGTTCTGTGTTAACCGTAAGTTTTTATTTTAGGAGTTTCAAAATGGCAACAGGCACCGTAAAGTGGTTTAACAACACAAAAGGCTTTGGTTTTATTGCACCTTCTGAAGGTGGCGAAGACGTTTTCGTTCATCATTCAGTTATTCAGGGCGAAGGCTTTAAAACTTTGACTGAAGGCCAAACCGTCAGCTTTGACATCGAATCTGGTCCAAAAGGCTTAACTGCCGCTAATGTTTATCCAAAATAAGGGATATTCGGATTCAAAAAAAGGCCCTTGCGAGTAATCACAAGGGCCTTTTTTATGCCTACCGTGTTTTCAGATGCCTTTAAAAAGCTATTTTAATGGGCGGCCCTTGGCGTCTTTATTAATATGTCCGGCAAAAAGCAAAACCGCATCGATAAACCCCCAGAGCGCACCATAGCCAACTGTAGCTGCAGTAACGACCAATTGAGCAAGACCGAGTTTGTAATGCCCCAAATAAAAGCGATGTGCCCCGGTAAAGCCTAAAAACAATGCCAACACAGCGGCAACGTATTTATATTTAACGGCTTTAGGCGGCTCTAGATACGCCCCCACCAACTTAATATTGGTTGCGCTGGTTTCGTTAGCGTCAAAGATAACATCATCATCCGGGTCTGGCGGCACATCTGCCACCCAGTCATCTATATGAAACTCAAAAAACTTTCCTTCACTTCTTACCACGCCGGATTGTGTATCCGGATCATAGCTCTCAATCTGTCCAATCATCTATCATCTACCTTTAATAACGTAAGAACACTTTCTATTTTTAATCATTTGTGTTCACTCAACTAGCCACTACACCTTGATTTATGCGTCATGCAAACGTACGGCTAAAACATCACACGTGGCGTAATGCAGCACGCCGTTTGCAGTCGAACCCAGCAGCAAAGCAAATCCATGTCGCCCATGCGAACCGACTACGATCAAATCAACCTTGTTTTCCTCAGCAACCCTGATTATTTCCAGTTTAGGACTGCCCATTTCCATCCATCGACAGTCTTCAGCAATATTTAGTTTTTCAGCCAATTTAGCCAATCTCTTTTTTGCCGCCGCCATTAACTCTGCAGTTAAATCCAAATCAAACGGAATAGCCGGTCCATAGGCCGCATCGGTAATCAGCAAATTGTCCATCACATGAACAATACTGAGTTTTGCCTGATATTTATCAGCCAGTTCTCTTGCTCTATTTGCAACTGTTTCCCCATGTTCAGAAAAATCGGCCGCCAACAATATATGTTTATAACTTTCCATGACTCCTCCTATTTAATTCCGGCAACCTCAGGAAACAATAAAGCCATTACCTGATAAGAGCCCAGTATGTATAAAAACGCCAAGCCTAAACTAAAGACTAATGTTTGCCCCAACGCATTGCGAATAATATGCCCGATAACCGCCCAATGCCAAATCATTAAAGCTATCATTACAAAAAATGCCAATAAAGCACCTCTCCCCAGCATCATTGAGGCTATTCCCGGCAGGGCAAAAAAGCTAATCAGCGCATCCGTGCCTAATAAAGCGCAAGCTGTTAGATCAAACCGCTCCAGCCTTCGAGCTAAATACAACATAATCCAGCTAAATCCGACAACCAATAAAACTCCGACAACAGCCTGCAACAAAGAATTAAACCAATCAGTGCGGATATTCATCATTAAAAAACTAATGCCGACATCAACAATCACTAATATTCGCAGTAGCCACGCAGAATTTGGTAAGTTCTGCGGCCCTTTTTTAAACAGGCATATATCGAACAATAGTTTTATGATTTCGAACATTAATTTTTACCTTATCGCTTCTATCTGTTCCTCTGCGTCCATCCAGACTGCCTCAGCGTCGTCCAGCGCCTTATCGACTTGAACTTTTCTTTCCATCAGCTTTTTTAAATTCTCTTTTTCCGATTCTTCATAAATTTTAGGATCAGCCAATTGATGCTCCAGCTGCCTTTGTTCATTATGATACTTCTCAACAGCAAGCTCCGCTTTTTTCAGCGCATCAAATAAAGGTTTATGTTTTTGTCTGCGTTCTGCATCCAGCTTTCTCTGATCTTTCCGCGATACTGTCTGCGCAGTATCAACATCAGTTTTTTCTTCGCCTTTTTTCTGCTCCGCAAGCCATAGTCGGTAATCTTCAAGATCACCATCAAAAGGCTGCACTTTGCCACTTGACACCAATAATAACTGATCAGTAACCGAGCGCAACAAATGCCGGTCATGTGAAACGACCACTATGGCACCTTCATAATCCTGCAACGCCACACTCAAGGCATGGCGCATTTCCAGATCTAAATGATTCGTCGGCTCATCTAATAATAAAAGATTGGGGTTTTGGTACACCAATAGCGCCAAGACTAATCGCGCTTTTTCTCCGCCGGAAAATGGCCTCACTACTTCCAAAACCTTATCGCCGCGAAAATCAAAACCACCCAAGAAGTTGCGTAAATCTTTTTCAGTGGCCTGTTTATCCAGCTGCTGTAAATGCCATAAAGGACTTTCATCAATGCGCAATTGCTCCAGTTGATGCTGGGCAAAATAGCCAATTTTTAACGCTTCCGCTTCATTTCTTTTACCGGATAAAGGCTGCATATCGCCTGCCAGCACTTTAATCAAGCTGGATTTTCCGGCGCCATTCGGCCCCAATAGCCCTATACGGTCACCCGGTGATATGGACAGTCCCGCCTGTTTAATCACGCACGTTTGCCCATAGCCAATATCAACCTTATCCAGCGTTAATAAGGGATTAGGCATTTTGCCCGGTTTGGCAAAGCTAAAATCAAAAGGGGAATCGACATGCGCCTGTGAGATCAGTTCCATGCGCTCCAAGGCTTTGATTCGACTTTGCGCTTGCCTGGCTTTAGTGGCTTGCGCCTTAAACCGGTCAACAAAGCTCTGAATATGCGCGATTTCTCGTTGCTGCTTTAGATAGGATGACTGTTGTTGCGCCAGTTTTTCTGCGCGCATGC
>JBAZTN010000146.1:0-7742 GCA_041661895.1 Methylobacter sp.
GATGAGTAGCGTGGAACTGCTAAAAAAAGAAATCGCTGAATATTACAGCAACTTTCGCGTTACCAGTGACCTGCTGGAATTACGTAATCTGGTCATTGTCGCCGAATTAATCATCTGTTGCGCACAACAGCGCAAAGAAAGCCGCGGTTTACATTTCACACTGGACTACCCGGAACTGGATAACAGCAAACCGCCGCAAAACACTATTCTGACGCCCGGACATCTACGGTAATGTCGCTAGAATCCTTCAAGCAGGAACTCAACTTCCCGAGCCGCCTTTTCACAATCTATAGCCGATTTCTCAACGCGCCGTTGCAAAAGAATTCCAATATTTAAACCATCGATGTCACGGGAAGCATACTCATTAAGAGGGCCGCATATTTGCTCCATATGCTGTTCAGCCCGTAATAAAGCATCAGAATTTTTGACTTCATCACCTTCCAATAACATCATCACCTGGCTGGTCATTCTGTTTTGCAAACGAAACGCTTCTTCCACATGATGGGCAAATTCTTCCCTTGACTGACCGTTTGCGCCATATCCAAAAAAAGGAGTCGCACACCCTGATAATATAACTGCAACAGCAATCATCATTAAACTTCGAAGATTAATCAAATCCTTATTCCATATTACCATTTGACTCTTTAAACCACGTTTATGGCGCTCACTGATTAATTAGTCAATATACTATAAATCCAGCTTATCTGAATATGAAAAGTACAACATTCAGCCGAATACACACCGTTTTACAATAACAAAACACCTTAATATTCTCCTTGTTTTTTTGTATTATTCAACCATTCTGGGTGTATACTTCATCAACTCTTTTCCTATAAAAATTACAACAACCACGGTGTCAATCTGATGACTGAAAAGACAGCAAGCAAATACCTGCTCAACCTTGAAAAACATTTCGCCGCTGACAATCCGACATTGCTGAAAGCATCAAAAATCTTTCATGAACTAGATCAAATTGAATACGATTTAGGACTCATCGAAATGGATGAAACGACCGCCAGTAAAAGCTCATGGTGGCCAATAATCAGCCTGATTGGCGGCAATTCAACAGCCAAATCCAGATTCATCAACAGTTATCTTGGCTCAGAACAGCTGTTTTCTGGAATTCAGGCATCCAGCCACAAATTCACTGTACTACTGCATAACAATCAATCCACCCCAGCAACCTTACCCGGTACTGCGCTGGATGTTGACCATCGATATCCATTTTACCAAATCAGCCGTAAAATTGAACAGCGGCAAGAAGGCGAGGGAAACCGCATTAATTCTTATCTGGAATTAAAAACCGTTAATAGTGACCGTCTAAAAAGTAAGCTGTTCATTGATGCGCCCAATCTTAGCGGTGCGCCAATCAGTCCGGTTACCTCACTATTAACAAAACATGTCATTGAAAACTCAGATTTGGTTTTTATTTTTACAGATGTTTTTGACTCAACATCGCCACTGATCGATGAATTAATAGAGTTAATCGCCACCCACCAGGATTCCAACAAATTTGTTTATCTCATAGACGAGCCTACAGCAACATTGAGTTCTCCTACAAACAGTGAAGTCATATCTTCCTGGCAAAGAAAACTATCCGGACTAGGACTAAATACCGGTGAGTTTATTATTCTCCCTAATCAGGAAAATAGTATTAATCCTCAAAGCCCTGCCAACTTTGCCGCTATAGATCAGCGCATAGCCAATGTAGGGCATGACCGTTCTTACCGCGTTCTAAACTCACTGGAAAAGAATATTTATAACATTGAAAATGTCGTGATTCCTGAAGTAAAAGATGCCATCTCACAATGGAAAGATCGAGCAACTTTTTCCAGCCTGATTATTCTTGGATTCATTGCCACCTTTGCCATTTTCGCTGAAATACAAACCGGCATCTTAGAACTCTTAATAGATCCCATCATTGGTCCTGCGATACTTCTTACTCTAATTGCGATCATGACACCATTGCATATTCTTATTTGCAAACTCCAGGCAAAGCTAATCATCAATCAACTAAATGCCCGGCAAAAAGAACTTCATTTAATGGAAAATCTGGCCAATATCTTTGAAAAAAATATGACATTCTGGCGCATGATGCTTCCGATTAGCGACCCCATTGGCTGGAATAAAAAAACAAAAGCCCGTTTAGCCCAGATTTCCGACAAAACCAGAGAACTGGTTCAATCGTTGAATGATAGTTTCAGTACGTACAATGAACGATCATTCACCAGCTATTCGGATCCATCGGATTTCAAGTAAACCTAGAGAACGCACATAGTTTGTAACGACACAAGCTCTGCATGACTTCGTACAATTAACTATGGATATTTTAAAACAATACCTGCCCCTATGCTGGTTAGAAAATAACCCGCTTGAGTTGCCAAGATCAGTTGATTTTTTTAAAAAAAATCTCTTGTTCTATTTTATTGTTGAGTATCTGATGCAGGCGAATATGACCGACGACCCTTTCGAGTCGTTCATTGAAGTTGGTATAGAAACATTACTGATGCTTATGTTCATAGGCGCCATGCTGTTCGTCAATAAAACCCTGTACGCTTACATACAAGTGGTAACAGCGATTCTTGTTTGCGCGAATGTAGTCGCTCTTTTCATCGTGCCGGTGATCATCTGGCTAACCATCAGCGAATCCCCTTTAAGCTATTATTTTTTTGGTCTGCTTTTATTATGGGACTATGCCTTGGTAACCCACATTTTCAAACAATCCCTATCTATCAATCTTTTCGCCAGCCTGGCCTTATCTTTGCTCTATTTTATAGCCACTTATCTTGGTGCTTTTGCGCTGGGACAATTGCTGTAGTAGTCCTTTGTTCAAACACCCCACCTGACCTTCTCCGCCAATCAACTTCGTGTTGATTCAAAAACAGCCTTATAAGATACATACATCAAGGTTGAAACCAACATATACAAAACAGGTGTTAACAAAGGCATCACTCCAGCACCAATTAACACCGCCGCAAATACAAAAGCCAACAATTTATACATTGCGGCATCATTTTCAGAGGATGCCTTCGTACCCCGTTCTTTTGCCTGACTCCAGCTATAATTTTTGAACAGCATCAACGGATAGCTGAACCAGCTGGCAAAGATAGTCAGCATTAGCAAGACAAAAAGCAGAGTGACCATTGCAGAAGAATAGATCCAACCTGCTATTTGGTGCATTGATTTATCGTCCAGATTCTCTGACCATATGTCCCAGTAAAAAAAGAACTGACTTATTTTGTAGATTTCACCAGAATATATGTTGGCCACTATTCTGAAAACAAACCAACAAAGCACAATGCTGCTTGCCGCTAAAACAGCTAACGGCAAACTTCTTCTAACCACCCAGTAAAAGCTCACCGAAGTTTCTGCCGATGACTTCAGGTCGATATATTTGGCAACCCTTACGCCAACAAATAAACACGTTACGGAGAGAAAAACACCCAGTGCCAACGAAACCCGTCCGATACTAAAAAGAATACCGATAAACAAAGTGTATCCAGCCCATACTAAAGGCGCACGAACAATCAATACTACTGCTTGCCTCAGCCAGTTGCCAAAGGTTATTCTTGTCACAAGGAAATCCGCGAAATCCCGACCGCTTTACGCAATTCTTTAATAAAAGGAACGCTAATCGCACGCGCTTTTTTTGCGCCGACCTGCAATTCATCTTCAATATGATCCGGCGCCTGCATCAATGCATCATACCGCTCCCTTGCCGGAGTGATGTGTTCATTAATATGTTCGAATAACACCTGTTTCATTTCACCCCAGCCAATGCCATCTGCGTAACGCTGGCGTATTTCATCAACTTCTGATTTAGTAGCAAAAGCCTGATAAATACTAAATAAAGTGCAGCCCTCGGGATCTTTTGGCTGCCCCGGTTCCAGCGAATTGGTTTTAATTCTGTTAATCAGTTTTTTTAACTTTTTCTCCGGCTCAAACAAAGGAATGGTGTTGTTATAACTCTTACTCATTTTACGACCATCCAGACCGGCCAATGTTGCGGCATTCTCTTCAATCACCGCTTCTGGCAAGGTAAAATGTTCACCATAAATGTGATTAAAACGTCCGGCAATATCCCTGGCCATTTCAATATGCTGAATCTGATCTTTGCCTACAGGAACTTTATTGGCATTAAACATCAGCATATCGGCCGCCATTAATATCGGATAACTGAACAAACCCATGGTGATGCCTTTATCCGCATCGTTTTCACCGCCTTCTTCATTTTCAGCAACCGCCGCTTTGTAGGCATGTGCCCTATTCATCAGGCCTTTTGACGCCACACAACTCAACATCCAAGACAATTCCATAATTTCAGGCACATCTGACTGCCGATAAAAAACCGCATTTGATGTATCCAGCCCCAATGCCAGCCAGGTCGCAGCGATTTCAAGACTGGATTGCCTGACCCTTTCAGGCTCCTGACACTTAATCAAGGCATGGTAATCCGCCAAAAAATAAAATGGTGAAACATTCTCGTCTTTACTCGCTGTAATGGCTGGCCTGATGGCACCCACATAGTTACCTAAATGAGGCGTACCCGTGGTTGTAATTCCTGTTAAAACTATTGCTTTATTCATTAGATAACACTCAGAAGTCTCGTTTATTTAAGATAAAAAAATGATCACCATATTACATAAATTCAGCCTAATATCCAGCGGAACATCTCAATTCATAACAACATTTTAAATCATGCTCTGTTAATGTACTTTTTATAGTAAACTTCGAAGCTGAAGATAGGTGAATCAACTTTAAACTTAACAGGAAGAATTAACTTGCTGGAATATGATGAAAAACGCAACTATATCCGGATGGAAATAGACTGCGACATTACCTACAGACTTGCTGATTCAGATGAATTGCACCAGGGACGATGCTCCTCACTCAGTGGCGCTGGCGTTTCATTTTTTACTAACCGTTATTTTGATTCGGGCAAAGCCATGGAGGTAAACATTATTCCAAAAAATGCGATAACGCCTCCGATGACCGCTTTTATCGAGGTTGTTCGAAGCACCCAACAAGACGACGGCAGCTACGAAGTAGCCGCCACTATAAAGAGTATAAAAGGGGATTAACTCCCCCTCTATTAAAATCATTTTTTATTATGTATACAATTACCAAAGAAGTGTATTTTTGTTACGGCCACCGGTTAATGAATCACCCTGGCAAATGTCGAAATTTACATGGCCATAGCGTTAAAGCTTCGATTTCTATACAGCAGGAGCAACTCAACGATCAAGGCATGGTCTGTGATTTTTCCGACATTAGAGATTGTGTTGAAGCCTACATAGATCAGCATCTTGACCACAACTTTCTATTACATAAAGATGACCCGATCATCCCGATGCTCACTGAAAACAAAGAACGCTTCCTCGCCCTTGACGAACATCCCACCGCAGAAGTCTTAAGTAAAATGATCTATCAACATCTGAAACAGGCCGGTTTTAACGTTGCCCAAGTTGTATTATGGGAAACAGCCAGCGCCCATGCCGGCTACAGGGAAAACTGACATCAATCATGAGTTTTGTAAATCCGATCAACAAATCTATCTGCCTGGAATATGTCTGCGAATCCAACTATCAAAAACTTTTCAAGTTAATTCCAGACTTGATGGCGTTTAAAGAATCCGCGATTGGACTTGCACTTCACAACACCACATTGCATCTTGAAATCATTGAGCGTACGCCGCATACGATGACAGTGGAACTTAGTCATTGCTTCAATGGAAATCTGGATGAGTTTCTGGAACCTGCCGTTAAGATAAGAGTTTATCTGGATGCGCAACTTGCTGAAGTATTAAGCGATCATGCCCGGGCAGGTGTATCACAAGTTTTTAAAGATCCGGGATTAACCCGTGAAATCATGAACTATAAATGGCGCTTAAACTATTTTCTGCAAAAGTGGCTGGATCACTGCTTAAAAAAAGATTATCAATTCAGCACTAAATCTTTGAATACAGAAGCCTTGGCTTAAGTTGTCTAATTCTTGTAGAGTGATTTCAAACATTTATCTCGATAGCAACACCTGATAGCATCCAAACGGATGAACTTGTACCGACCACCAGCTCAAACCAAAACGTTAGATTTCATAGAACCGCCTCAATGTGAAATCTAACTTAACAATATCAATGAGGTGGAATTTATGGAAAAATATTATGAATAGTCTTACAGCACTCTCTTTAAGCATTGCCATTCTGAGTGGAGTCGCAACGTTTTTGGCAGTAGGGCCTCTTAGCGGTATCTTTTTTATATGGGCCGCAACCATCGCGTGGGCAGCCTACTTTTTTCTGGGCGCCAACCAGGAAGCCTTAAAAAACACTATCGTATGTGGAATTTTCGGCGTTGTCATGGCTTGGTTAACCGCCGTTCAACTCACCAATATTGCACCAGATGCCGTTCTTGGCTTTCCGTTCTGGGCTGCTATCATCGTAGCTTTTTCAGTTGTGGTGCTGTGCCTTGCAGCAGTTGTCCCGGCCCTTGCCTCAATACCTACCAGCGTATTAGGTTATTCAGCAACATTTGCCTATCTGTTACAAACTCCTGACAAACTGAATAAAGAGATTCTGCTGAATGCTTCTTTTGATAACCCTTTAATTGTGATATCCATCTCTATCGTAGTCGGGGCGTTCTTTGGTCACTTCTCAGGACAACTGAGCGCTAAATGGACCAAAGCCTAACACGCGACTGTAATCTCAAATCAAACTGTTAAGCTAAATCTGCATAGGCTTAATCATTGTAACGTCGCGGATTGATCGAAATCCAACAATACACACAGTGATTAAGCCGCTTGATGCTGCAATACCCTCTGAACACACCGTAACAGTTCAAAGTTGCTTAAACTTTCAATACTGCAACTAACTCTCCGAATTATCTCCACACCGCCCAACTGATGCGCAAAAAACAACCCGTACAAAACTGGCTTAAATTACTGTCGGCATTATTTCGCATCGGCCGCTCACATCCCTTGCTATTACTGATTATTCTGGCATTTGGATTGGGCGGGTATGCTTATGAAGTCAAGATTGCCCGACCAGCGTTGCTTTATCAAGGCGCGCCACAATCCATCACTGCGAAAAATTTCGAGACTTGGTTTCGCATATTGCGTAATCATGGCTTTATTTTGGGTTATTCCGATTTACGTGGCAATCCACTATGGGTGGAATACGCATTGACCGCGCCCACAGAAAACACACCCCCCTTAAAACGCCCAGGCCGCTTTGAAACAGACGTGCGCAGCATCAATCGTGTCAGTCACGACAGTTATAAGCAAAGTGGTTACGACCGTGGACACATGGCGCCAAATTACGCAATGAGTCATCTTTATGGCAAAGAAGGTCAGGCAGACAGTTTTTTGATGACCAACATCACCCCGCAAAAATCCAAGCTCAATCAGAAGCTGTGGCAGCGTCTGGAGGAAGTAGAAATCAAGTATTTCGCCAAAACCTTCGGCAAAGTATGGGTGGTCACCGGGCCGGTTTTTAGCGGCACGGTCAAGCGATTAACTTCAGACTGGACAGTGGAGATACCGACTGCGTTTTACAAAATTTATATCTCAGAAGCCACGCCAAACAAACCATCTATCGCTCTGGCCTTTTTAATGCCACAAACGGTTAACGGTAAAGAGCCATTGGCGCAGTTTGTGACCAGTATCGACAACATAGAAGCGCAAACCGGCATTGATTTTTTTGTTGAACTGGACGATCGCGTCGAGACGACTTTGGAAGCGGCTATTAAGCC
>JBAZTN010000147.1:0-7706 GCA_041661895.1 Methylobacter sp.
GTTGTTCCTGAGCTAGCATCCCGCGATCACATACGGAAATTAGTGCCGCTCATCAAGCAATCTCTGCAGGAAATTAAATTGACCTACAGCGACATTAACGGCATTGCCTACACTGCAGGCCCAGGACTTATGGGCGCATTACTGGTTGGCGCAACGACAGCCAGAAGTCTGGCTTGGTCATGGCAAATTCCTGCAATCGCAGTTCATCATATGGAGGGTCACCTGCTAGCGCCTATGCTGGAAGAAAACTCGCCGGCATTCCCTTTTGTCGCCCTGCTAATTTCCGGAGGACACACTTTGCTGGTGCAGGTCGAAGGTATCGGCCGCTATCAGCTATTAGGTGAATCACTCGATGACGCCGCAGGTGAAGCCTTTGATAAAACGGCAAAAATGTTGGGACTTGGTTATCCAGGCGGACCAAAACTGTCTGAACTTGCAGAACATGGCACACCACAAATTAAATTTCCTCGTCCAATGACTGATCGCCCCGGATTGGACTTTAGCTTCAGCGGCTTAAAAACATTCACCATGAATACCATCAATGCCTCTGAAAAAACTGATCAGGACAAAGCCGATATTGCCGCTGCATTTCAGAATGCCGTTGCTGAAACGCTCACCATCAAATGCAAACGGGCGCTGAAACAAACTGGCCTGAAAAGACTGGTCGTTGCAGGCGGAGTAAGTGCTAACAAGCAAATCCGCGCCTCGTTGACTGAAATGGCCGCTAAAGAAAATGCTCAGATTTATTTTCCAAGACCCGAGTTCTGCACCGATAACGGCGCCATGATTGCCTATGCTGGCTGCCAGCGCTTACTGGCTGGCCAGCACCAAGGACTGGAAATTTATGCCCGCCCCCGCTGGCCGATTAGCGAATTATCGGCCAGCTAATCTGCCTTCTTCTCCAGCCAGCAATCGCTGAATATTGCTTTTATGCCGCCAAAGCAAAAAAACTGTCATTACCACAGAAGCCGCAACTACTTTCGCGTCTCCAACGATAAACCAGGCATAAACCGGAGATAAAATCGAGGCAATTAACGCGGATAAGGATGAAATCTTGCCCAGCTTATAAATCAGAAGCCAGGTTCCCATGAATGCAAGACCGAGTACCCACGAAAATCCGAGCAAAACCCCGACCGATGTCGCAACACCCTTACCACCTTTAAAACCAAAAAATGCCGGATAAAGATGCCCCATAAACGCAGCCAGCCCTGTCACCGCCAGCAATTCAAGGGGAACTTCAAGCGCATTCGCAATATATACCGGGATCAAGCCTTTTAACATATCGCCAAGCAAGGTGATAGCTGCCGCCTTTTTTCCACCAAAGCGCATCACATTGGTCGCACCCGGATTACCGGAACCTTGTTCGCGAGGATCTGGCAATCCCATCAAACGACAAGTAATAATTGCACTGGAAATTGAACCTATTAAATAGGCAGCCGGAACGAACAACCACTCAAACATTGTGTACCTTCATCATTCAGAACTTGTAAGACCAGCGTATTTCACTGATACTTACCGCTTTTAAAAGCGCACATAATAACCGGAAATCACTATGGACATCATATTTTTAGGCGGCCTTGAAATTCAAACCATCATCGGCATTTATGACTGGGAAAGGGTGACCAAACAAACCGTTGTCCTGGATATTGAGATGGCCTTTGACATTCAGAAAGCCGCCGAAACCGATGATATTCAATACACGCTTGATTACAAAACAGTTTCCAAGCGCATTATTTCATTTGTCGAAGAAAGCCAGTTCTTTCTGGTTGAAAAATTAATTTCAGAAATCGCCGACATCATCCTTAATGAGTTTAATGTCCCTTGGGTAAAAATTACCCTTAATAAAAAAGGCGCTATCAGTGGCGCCAGCGATGTCGGCATTATAATTGAGCGGGGAGCAAGATAATCCATGCCTAGAGGTTATATCAGCATAGGCAGCAACATAGACAAGGATAAAAATATCCCTGCCAGCCTCCGCGCTCTTGAACAAGCCTTTGGCAACCTGACAGTCTCAAGCATTTATGAATCTGATCCCGTAGGCTTTACGGGCGATGCTTTCTACAATCTTATAGTTGGTTTTGACTCTGATTTAGAGGTAAAAACAGTCGCCAAACAACTTCGGCAAATAGAGCTGGATAATGGTCGCACTCGGGACAGTAAAAAGTTTTCTGCCAGAACCCTCGATCTGGATCTTATTTTATATGGCGATCTCGTAATTAACGATGGCCGTCTGCAAATACCCAGGGATGAAATTGAACGCTACGCCTTTGTGCTTGAACCCTTAGCGGAAGTTGCCCCGACCCTGAAACACCCCATCAGTCATATCAGCTATGCTGACCTTTGGGAGAAATTCGACAAATCCGGTCTCAAACAAAAACGCATCACACCGTCCTGGTCATCAGCAAAATAAGGTTCGCCCCCCGTCCACTGTCAGTATTTGCCCGGTCATGTAATCAGCATCCTTAATCAAAAAAAGCACTGCCTTTGCTACATCCACAGGCTCGCCGCTGCGCTTTAATGCTACCCGCTGTAGAATCTCCAGCTTGGCTTGTTCAGATAAATCGTTATTCGGCCAGATGATTGCACCCGGAGCGACTCCGTTCACCCTGACAGCCGGACCCAGTTCCTTAGCCAACACCTTAGTCATGGCAGCCAACCCCGCTTTAGCAATACTGTAAACGGGATACCCACTCAGACCGCGTTCGGCATGAATATCGACTATATTGACTATGCAGCCCTTATTGACAGCCAACGGCTCCGCCAATGCTTTTGCCAAAAAAAACGGTGCCTTCAGGTTGCTGCCCAACAACTCATCCCACTGCTGCTCTGTCACATTAGCAACGGCTCCTGGATAAAAGGACGAGGCGTTATTCAGCAGCACATCTATTCCACCCCAAGCCATACGGGCTTCCCTGGCAACAGATTCCAACTCATTCATTTTCAGCAAATCGGCCTGCATGACTTTTGCCGAATCAGGACGCTGTTGATTTAATTCACCACAAAGCTGAAGCGCATCTTCTCTTGACGATCTATAATGCAAAAAAACGTTACAGCCTTCACTATGCAGCAACCGGGCACAAGCCGCTCCTATGCGTTTAGCGGCACCAGTAATCAAAACATTTTTTTGCATCATTCACGTCCTGATTTATGAAAAAAACTCTATTGCTTGTGTTTTTCCTGCTATTAACAGCGTGTTACGAAACGCCAAGACCTCTAACCAGGCTACCCGACGACGCCATCATTCTCGCTTTTGGCGACAGCCTGACTTATGGAACAGGCGCATCCCCCGAACATGATTATCCCAACATTCTTGCAGGACTCACTGCACTCGAAGTTATCAATAAGGGCGTGCCAGGGGAGATCAGCGGCGACGGACTCAAACGATTACCGGCGTTACTCGATGAATATCAGCCGAAGCTACTGATCCTGACACATGGCGGCAATGACATCATCAGAAAAATCCCCAGTGAACAAATTACTGACAATCTCAACAAAATGATTACAGAAGCCAAAAATCGTAATATTGAAGTTGTCATGCTTGGCGTGCCCCAATTCAATCTATTAAGCTTGAATAGCGCGGACTTTTACCGGACTATTGCAGAATCCCGAAAAATCCCGATCGATCTCGATACCTTGCCCGATATTCTTGGTGACAACAGCTTAAAGTCCGACATGATTCATCCAAATGATGCGGGTTACCAGCTCATGGCAACGAATATCTTCAAGCTGCTTCAGGAAGCCGGGGCATTATAAAACGCTCTTCCGGCGACCTGCTACTTATGTTCCCGTTCTTCAATCTTATCCAGCCGGGCGTCCATTTCGGCGACATCGGACGCTGGATAATCGTTATCAGGCTTGGGAACAAAAAGCCGGGAACATAATAAGCCCAGCTCAAACAGCATCCACATGGGCACCGCTAATAATGTTTGCGAAATGGCATCAGGAGGCGTTAAAACGGCTCCTATGATAAACGCGCCGACGATGACATAAGGCCGTTTTTCGGCGAGTTCAGAGGGGGTGACTAGTCCGGTCCAGACCAGTACGATGGTGAAGATCGGCACTTCAAAACAAGTGCCAAACGCAAAAAATAGGGCTAAAACAAAATCGAGATACTTGGCAATATCGGTCATTACCGCTACGCCTTCAGGCGCTGCAGCGGTTAAAAATCCGAAAACTAAAGGAAAAACCACGAAGTAGGCAAAGGCTGCGCCCATATAAAACAGCAGCGTGCTGGCAATCAGCAACGGCAAAATCATGCGCCGCTCCCGCTTATATAGGCCTGGGGCTACAAACGCCCAGAACTGATAAAGAATAAAGGGGACGGAGATAAAAACAGAAACTACGAGAGCTAATTTAAAGGGCGTGAAAAAGGGAGATGCCACATCAATAGCGATCATCGTGCTATCTTTTGGCATGTGCTTCAGTAAAGGCCCTGCCAAAATGCTGTATATTTCGTTGGCGTAGGATGCCAGCCCCAAAAACACCACTAACACGCATAAAACCATGCGCAACAGGCGATTGCGCAATTCAATCAAGTGACTGATAAAAGGCAACTCTACAGACTCTTGGTATTTATTCTGGCTCATGTTGCCGCTTAACCTGTTCTACGCCATTTTCTGGCAACTGTTGCTCAAGCGAAGATTTAATGGAATGAGCAGTATCAGAAGTTTCATCCAGTATTTGCTGAACCTCTTTCAGGCCGGACTGCTCTTTAAATATCTGGCGCATTTCTTCAGCTTGCAGCTCTTGCTTTATTTCTTCCTTGACGGAAGCCACCATGCTGCGCGTTTTACCTAACCAGAATCCGGCAAGCCTGGCTACTTTGGGCAATCTTTCAGGACCTATCACCAATAAGCTTACCAGGCCTATCAGACAAAGTTCCGAGAATCCTACATCAAACATGGAGGTTAATCTTTATCACTTTTTTTGGAAGTGACTTCGCCTTCAATAGCGTCGCCCTTATCTGCCCCGGGCTTGTTTTCTTCGCTTTCGCCTTCTTTCATGGCAGTGCGAAAACCTTTGATCGCCCCACCCAGATCGGCGCCTATATTGCGCAGACGCTTAGTGCCAAAAACAACAATGACGATACCTAATACAACTAATAAGTGAGTAACGCTGAGACCCATTTCTAACTCCGGTAGAGACGTTGAATTGCAACGCCTAATTTGTTGGAGACCTTGCAATGCAGGGTCTCTACTTGTTACGTTGCGCCTTTTCTTCCAGACCGGACAAACCAAAACGACGTTGCAGTTCTAGCAATACATCGTCCGGCCCCAGTCCCTGATCGGCCAGCAACACCATGCAATGAAACCACAAATCGGCAGTTTCATAAATAATCTGTTTTTTATCACCATCTTTAGCAGCGATGACAGTTTCTGTTGCTTCTTCGCCGATTTTTTTCAGTATGCTGTCCAGTCCTTTTGCATACAAACTGGCGACATAAGACTTATCGGCAGACTCCAGTTTACGCTGTTCCAGGATTTGCGCCAGTTGTTGTAATATGTCGCTCATGATTTTTTATAAATTGCTTCAGGATCTTTCAAAACCGGTTCGACGGCTTGCCATTGCCCGTCAACCAGGCTGCGGTAAAAACAGCTTTCACGGCCGGTATGGCAGGCAATATCGCCTTCTTGTTCAATTTTAAGCAGAATAACATCTTCATCGCAATCCAGAAATAGTCCGATCACTTTCTGCCGGTTTCCGGATTCCTCGCCTTTGCGCCATAGTCTTCCGCGTGATCTTGACCAGTAAACAGCATAACCTTCGGCGACTGTTAAGGCTACGGACTCGCGATTCATCCAGGCAAACATCAATACTTTGCCGGTTTCCGCCTGCTGTGCGATAACTGGCACCAGTCCGTCTTCAGTCCAGCGTATCTCGTCCAGCCAGGATGCGCTCATAAGCGCACCTCTATGCCGCGTGAGGCCATGTGTTGTTTGGCTTGCTCAATGGTGTATTCGGCGAAATGAAAAATGCTGGCGGCCAACACCGCATCGGCCTTGCCTTCAATAATGCCGTCAGCTAGATGATCAAGATTGCCGACACCGCCGGAGGCAATTACCGGCACCGTTACCGCCTCGCTGATGGCGAGGGTTAACGGCAAATCGAAACCTTCACGGGTGCCATCCCTGTCCATGCTGGTTAACAGAATTTCACCGGCGCCATAGTCGACCATTTTTTTTGCCCAGGCTATCGCTTCGATGCCTGTAGCCTTGCGGCCGCCATGGGTGAAAATCTCCCAGCGACTGGGTTCGCCTGGTTGGCTAACTTTTTTAGCGTCCATAGCCACCACAATACATTGCGAACCAAAACGCTCCGCCGCATCACGAACAAATTCCGGATTTGCAACCGCCGCGCTGTTAATGCCTACTTTATCAGCCCCTGCATTCAGCATGCGGCGAATATCTTCCAGGTTTCTGATGCCGCCGCCTACCGTCAGCGGAATGAAAACCTCACTGGCTACCTGCTCAACAACATGGACAATGGTATCCCGGTTATCATGAGTTGCGGTGATATCCAGAAAAGTGATTTCATCAGCGCCTTCCCGGTCATAACGTCTGGCGATTTCTACGGGGTCACCGGCATCACGGATATCAACAAACTTCACGCCTTTTACGACGCGGCCATTATCGACATCCAGACAGGGAATAATGCGTTTGGCTAAGCTCATAATTATTGGAATGATTCCGCTAGTTTTTCGGCAGCTTCAAAATCCAGCGTGCCTTCATAAATCGCCCGACCGGTGATCGCGCCCATAATACCTTCATGAGCAACTGCACCCAAGGCTCTAATGTCATCCATATTGGTAATGCCGCCGGAAGCAATAACAGGGATACGAATCGCACGCGCCAATCTTGCTGTCGCCTCAACATTGACGCCGGACATCATGCCGTCTCTGGATATATCGGTATAAATAATGGCTTCAACACCGTCTTGCTCAAAATGTTGAGCCAGATCAATCACATCATGTTTGGACAGCTTGGACCAGCCGTCAATAGCAACTTTGCCGTCTTTTGCATCCAGTCCAACGATAATGTGACGCGGATATTCTAGCGCCATATCCCTGACAAAATGCGGCTCAATTACTGCCTTGGTGCCGATAATGACGTATTCCACGCCGGCGTTAAGATAAGCCTGAATGGTTTCTTCATCGCGAATACCGCCGCCTATCTGTATAGGCACATTGGGGTAGGCCTCAACGATGGCATGAATGACTTCGGCATTTCTAGGCTTTCCCGCAAACGCGCCATCTAAATCGACCAAATGAATTCTTTTAGCGCCAGCCGCAACCCACTTACCTGCTACAGCTACAGGGTCATCGGAAAAAATCGTGTTATCGTCCATTCGTCCTTGACGTAAACGGACACATTTTCCTTCTTTTAAATCGATAGCAGGTATTAGCAGCATAAACAGTGAATCCTTAATGGCGTGTAATCAGTCAATAGTAACTAAACTTGTCCATCCCAATGCAAAAAGTTCCTTAGCAGCTGCAAACCGACTGCCTGACTTTTTTCAGGGTGAAATTGTACGGCAAAAACATTATCTTGAGCCAAAGCGCACGTAAATGCATCTGGGTATTGTGTAGTCGCCGCCGTCACGGCCGCATCATCAGGTTGAGCATAATAACTATGCACAAAATAAAAACGGCTGTCTTGTGGAATATTGGCCCATAGCGGGTGTTGTTGCGCCTGATGGACTTGATTCCA
>JBAZTN010000148.1:0-7696 GCA_041661895.1 Methylobacter sp.
CGATTGCCCTATCGTTCCCAGGCTCCGGCCTGGGAATCGAC
This sequence comes from Methylobacter sp., assembly GCA_041661895.1. Lineage (GTDB taxonomy): Bacteria > Pseudomonadota > Gammaproteobacteria > Methylococcales > Methylomonadaceae > Methylobacter_A. The sequence continues at coordinate 42 of JBAZTN010000148.1, forward strand.
CACAATAAATATCGAGTTCTATCGTGAAACAACAATCCCCCAACATCCATACCCACAAAATCCTTATCCTGGATTTCGGCTCACAATATACCCAACTCATCGCACGTCGCATTCGTGAAATCGGCGTTTATTGCGAAATTTATTCCTGTGAATGCGATGCTGAACAAGTCAAAAAATTTGCACCCAACGGTATTATCTTATCCGGTGGCCCGGAAACAGTAACCAGCGGCGATACGCCAAGAGCGCCGCAAATTGTTTTCGAACTGGGCGTTCCTGTGCTGGGCATATGCTACGGTCTGCAAACCATGACCGAACAATTGGGCGGCAAGGTTGAAAGTTCCGATCACAGGGAATTCGGCTATGCGCAAATCAGGGCGCGCGGGCATTCAAAATTGCTGACCGGCATCGAGGATCATTTATCTCCGGAAGGCTTTGGTTTGCTGGATGTCTGGATGAGTCACGGTGATCGGGTCATTGATTTGCCAAAAGGCTTTAATCTGATTGCCAGTTCAGACGGCGCTCCGATTGCTGGGATCGCCAATGAAGACAAGGGCTTTTACGGTTTGCAGTTTCATCCCGAAGTCACCCATACCAAACAAGGCGGGCGGATACTGGCGCGGTTTGTGCTGGAGATATGTGGCTGTGAAGCCTTGTGGACATCTAGTAATATTATCGAAGACAGCATCCATGCCGTCCGGAATATGGTCGGCACAGATCATGTCGTCTTGGGGCTGTCTGGCGGCGTTGATTCGTCGGTTGTTGCTGCACTGCTGCACAAGGCCATTGAAGATCAGTTGACCTGTGTTTTTGTCGATACCGGCCTGCTGCGCCTGCATGAAGGCGATCAGGTGATGGCGACTTTTGCCGAGCACATGGGCGTCAAAGTGATCCGGGTAAATGCCGAGCAGCGCTATCTGGATGCCTTGAGCGGCATCACCGACCCGGAACAGAAACGCAAGATCATCGGCAGCCTGTTTATTGAAATCTTCGATGAGGAAGCAGCGAAAATCACCGATGCAAAATGGCTGGCGCAAGGTACGATTTATCCCGATGTGATTGAATCGGCCGGTTCCAAAAGCGGCAAAGCGCATTTGATCAAATCGCATCACAATGTCGGCGGGTTGCCGGAAAATATGCTTTTGAAACTGGTTGAACCGCTACGTGAGCTGTTCAAGGACGAAGTCAGAAAGCTGGGCGTAGAGTTAGGTCTGCCTGCGGATATGGTTTATCGCCACCCGTTTCCAGGACCTGGTTTAGGCGTGAGAATTTTAGGCGAAGTGAAGAAAGAATTCGCTGATTTATTGCGTCAAGCCGATGCTATTTTTATTGAAGAGCTGTATCGCCATGATCTTTACGACAAAGTCAGTCAGGCGTTTGCAGTATTTTTGCCGGTCAAGTCGGTCGGAGTGATGGGCGATGGCCGCCGCTATGATTATGTGATTGCCATTCGCGCCGTTGAAACTATCGATTTTATGACTGCTCGCTGGGCGCATTTGCCGTATGAGTTTCTGGACTTGATTTCCCGTCGCATTATCAATGAAGTCCCCGGCATTTCCCGTGTTGCTTACGACATAAGCGGCAAGCCCCCCGCAACTATTGAATGGGAATAAGCCGGACAACGGATGAAGCATGGATGCGCTATGCGATCAGGCTGGCGCAACGGGCTGAGCAGCAGGGCGAGGTCCCGGTCGGTGCTATCGTGGTCAGGGACAATCGATGCATCGCGGAAGGCTGGAATATCCCGATTATTAGCCATGATCCGACCGCCCACGCCGAAGTGGTTGCAATGCGAGGTGCTGGTGTGGTCATGGAAAATTACCGGCTGACTGATGCGACCTTGTACGTGACCCTGGAGCCATGCGTGATGTGCATTGGCGCCATGAGCCATGCACGAATTAAGCGGCTGGTTTTCGGTGCGTATGATCCTAAACGCGGTGCGGTGTGCAATGCATTGAGCCTGACCGACGCGGGTTTTTTAAATCACCGGATCAGCTGGGACGGCGGCGTGCTGGAAACGGAATGCTCGGAAATGTTGAGGGATTTTTTTAAAGCCAGGCGCTGAAATTAATTTTAAAGCACCGCTGGATCAATGGTTAGAGCGGGTTTTTCGCTATCTACGTCTATCAGATTTTTCTTTATCTGGTTTTCTTCTGTTAATCAGACTAACAAATCGTAATAACTGCGAATGTTTTCTACAAATTGAACAGGTTCCTTGCCGTGTTGAGTCGTTTTATGCCATTTCTCCTGGTGAGCAAGGGTAATCGCTGTTTAATATCCAGTCACCTGTCCGGATTTCCTTCCTGTTTTTGAGTCAAAACACTGCCGTCTTAGAATTTCATCAAATGTAGCGAAGGTATTAGACTTTACTTTGAAGCCCAACCAGTCGGCGAAAAGCATAATCAGATCTGCTCCAAGCCGGTATGACCTCCGGGGGCTTCATAATGGGTCGTTAGGCTATTTCAAGTTAATACGTGTAAAGTCCCCGCACGTTTAATCTGCTCCAGTTTGTTTTGCGAATGTTAAGCTATATCGTAAGTTGTAGGTGTAGCGGTAAAAATACAACCTATAATCAGTCTGGGTAATCGAATCAAGATTGCCGATATTGTTTGTATGTGTTAATCAATGCATTGGTTGAGCAATCGTGACTGCTGATGATTTCATCATTTTGAAGTTCCGGCAGTATGACATTGGCCAATATTTTCCCTAGTTGCACGCCCATCTGGTCAAATGAGTTGATATTCCATATGATGCCCTGAACAAAGATTTTATGTTCATAAAATGCAATGAGTGATCCCAGAGTTTTTGGCGTCAGTTTTTTGAATAGAAAAGCATTGGACGGTCTGTCGCCTTCAAACACTTTGGAGGCGATCAAGACATGATCGGCCTGCTCGGCGGGTGACAGCTCGCGTTTAACTTCCTCGGCGGTTTTGCCTTTCATCAAGGCTTCCGGTTGTGCGAGAAAGTTTGAAATTAAAATGTCGTGATGTTCCGGTAGATGGTAGTGGCTGTTTGCCGCGGCCAGAAAATCGCAGGGAATAAGTTTAGTGCCCTGATGCATAAGTTGATAAAAAGCATGCTGTCCATTAGTGCCGGGTTGTCCCCAGATAATCTGGCCAGTGCTGTAATCTACTTTTTCACCATTAATATCAACGCTTTTGCCATTACTCTCCATGTCGCCCTGCTGAAAGTAATCGGCGAAATAACGCATGCACTGGTCGTAAGGCAGCAAGGCATGAGATTCGGCATTAAAAAAATTATTATACCAAATGCCAAGTAAGCCCATGATTACTGGAATGTTTTTCTCAAAAGGTGTGGCGCGAAAGTATTCGTCGGCCTCGTGTGCGCCTTGTAAGAGTTCTTCAAAATTATCCATACCTATATATAAGGCGATGGATAATCCCATGGCTGACCATAATGAATAACGTCCGCCAACCCAGCTCCAGAATTCAAACATATTGTCTGTATCAATACCGAACTCGGTGACGAGTTGTGCGTTGGTGGAAATGGCAATAAAGTGCTTGGCAATTGCTTGTGGGTCTTTTGCGCTGTCTAGCAGCCACTTTTTCGCAGAATTTGCGTTGACTATGGTCTCGTGGGTGATGAATGTTTTAGAGCCAATAAGAAACAATGTCGTGTCTGGGGATAATGGCTTTAATGTTTCAACAAGATCGGTCTGGTCAATATTTGAAACAAAGTGAATTTTTAATTTGTCAGTGGCGTAGGGGCTGAGGGCGGTAGAAACCATTTTAGGGCCTAAATCAGAGCCGCCTATGCCAATGTTGACGATATCGGTAATTGCTTTGCCGCTATAGCCTTTCCATTCGCCTGAACGAACGCGATCACAGAAAGTTCTCATCTTGGCGAGGACTGCGTTGATTTTCGGCATGACATCCTGTCCATCAACATAAACAGGATGATTGCTCCTGTTGCGTAAGGCGGTATGCAGGACGGCCCTATGCTCTGTGATGTTGATTTTAGCCCCGGAGAACATGGCTTCAATTTTTGAGTCAAGTTTGGCGTGTTTGGCGAGCTCGATGAGTAAAGGCAGGGTTTGATCCGTTATTCTGTTTTTGGAATAATCAAAAAGAATGTCATTAAACTGAAGAGAGAACTTAGCATTGCGATTTTTATCAGAATTAAAACTTTCACGCAGGGAGTAATTGCGGGTTTCATCATGATGTTTTTGTAAGGCTGTCCAGGCTGTTGAGGTGGTCAAAGATGACATTCGGTGGAGCTCCGTCTGAATAAAATTTAGCTTAAGTCTACGAAAAGCAAAAATAGGATGGCAATTGTACATGAGAGCATCTGCTTTTGCTTGGATAATGCCACATAGGGGCTTGTCTTCCATCAATTCCTTTATTTGGATGGGGCGATGTGCTAGAGTTGTTCAATTGCTATTAGTTAGGTATATGGCAAGGGGCGTTTGTTTTTGATGAGTTCAGGCTACATTAATTGCATTTACATTTTTTCTTATAATAATAATAATTTTTTATCAAAACTGGAAGGTATTATGAACAGTGCACAACTATTAAGAAAGGGTTTCCTGGGGCTGCTGGGATTATTTTTTTCTGCATCGCTATGGGCGCATGGCGGGGCTGCGGGTACTGATACAGATCAATGTAAATTTGAATTGGAACCAACCCATTGGATTCATTACACCGCTTATCAACCTAAAGCGTTTCCAGCCGAGGATTTTTGCGGCAATATCCCTAATACAGACACACTGACTCAACTTGTGTTTGATTATCAGGACATGAAGTACAGAAACATGGCGGTTGAATTTGAAGTGACCAAAGAACCTGAAGGTACTCGCGTATTTTTTGAAGAAGCTAAAAAACATAAATCAGGCACAGTGATGTTATCGCTGCCAAATGGTGTGCCAGAGCCAGGTAAATATCTGATTCATATTACGTTAGTTCCTGAAGAAGGCAAGGTAGATCAGCGTACACAAGGCAATAGACTGGATGTGCATATGGGCTTTGTCGCAGGAAAAGGCCAGGCTGCGAGTAAAAGTAGCCTGCTCCTATATGCATTTTTTGCATTTGCCGGCTTGTATGTGCTGTATCTGTCAAACGCTGGGTTCAAACGTAAAGTGGATGAGGCAATAGCGAAGCTTAAAGGTTAAACAGAATAGAGTTTTTTGGGTGGGTTTGATTGTTGGTGTTATTGAGCACTTATCAGATGGTTAATCGTAAAAAGTTAATAACATTAATTTTATCGAACAACGGAGGAAATTAATAATGGTGAAGTTATTATCGGCTGGGGCACTGATTTTTCTTTTTTCTGCGCCAGTGTTGGCTCAGGAGTATGAAGATCATAATAAGATGCTCATGGATCACGGTGATGGCCATTTAATGGATATGGCCGGTGGTATGGTTATGGGCCAGAATGCTAATACGCTGCCTGGTGGCTGCGATAGTATCTCAGAGACCAAAGAAATTACCGTGCATGCCGGTCATAAATATGCTGAGAAATTTCCAGGTAGAATGTTTGCGTTTGATACTCAGGAGTTTAAGTTCAAGCCATGCACCAAATTGACGGTTCATTTTATCAATGATGATAATATAAGGCATCAATGGATGATGCATGGTTTGCCTAAGTATTTATACCCTAAAGGCATGTTTCATCTGGAAGTGTCAGGCCCTGCAAAAATTTCCGGCACCTTGATTTTGCCTCCTGGCGATAAAACCTATCTGGTGCATTGTGACATTGCCCAGCATATGGAAAAGGGCATGAAAGCGCAGTTGAAGGTGGGGGATGGTGATGGCGATCTTCCCAGTATACCTGGGGTCACAGCTTATGTCGTAGCCGATGATTATACGGGAGATTTGGCAACCGTGATGGCTGAAACTGAAGCGGCGGCAACTGTTGCAACAGCTGCAGCTGCTGCTACTCCTACAGCCCCTGCTGCAATAGCGCCGCCAAAAGAAGATGCCGTTATTTCAGGTGTCACCGTGATCGGTTTAGCAATAGGGTTGCTTCTTGCGCCATTCTTTGCGGGAAAATTTAAAGATATGAGCGTATCAGAGATGGTCGCTTATGTTTTTGACTTATTGAGGGCGTTGATCGAGGCTTTTGTCAAATTATTGTCTGGCTTGGTAAAGTTGATTGCTTCCAATAAAAACAAGATATTGCCCGGAAAATAATCCTGCAAATATAAAAACCCCTGTGACCCAAGAGAGCACAGGGGTTTTTTTTTGAGAGAAAAAGTGCAAGAGACATTGTTTGAAATAGGCGGGTTGTTTGTAAGCGCATTTATATCATCAACGATTGCTCCCGGTGGTTCAGAAGCGGTTTTGGCTTACATGGTATCGGAAGGACATTATCAGGCTGAACAGTTGATAATCGTTGCAACCGTGGGCAATACCTTAGGTGCTATGACAACATGGGGATTAGGCATGTTAGCGGCTAAAAAATTTCCAGTTGCCACGCTTTTATCAGAAAAAAAACAGAAGGCATTGGACTTGGTAAGAAGAAGAGGCATGTGGACGTTGTTTTTTTCATGGTTGCCGGTAGTCGGGGATGCATTGTGTTTTGCTGGTGGATGGCTAAAGCTCCCATTCATCCGTGCTTGCTTAATCATATTGTTAGGTAAGTTTGGCAGATATGCAGTGATAGCCTGGATGTTTGTATGAGTTCTGGGAAATTGGTTTAGTCAATGCTAAGCAACAATAAGATTGAAAGTATTTTATGAAAAATACTCCTGTTCTTAAGGTCTCAGAAGTTAGTTTCGCGGTTACAAACAATCTCAAATGATATTAATATGAAATTAAATCTTATAATCAATGACGATCAACCAGCAAGGATTGAAAACATCCTGCTTGGTACAGTTCTGGCGCTTTTCCCATTATTGTATTTGACATTAAGAGGCTGGACTAACACGTTAACTATTATTCTGTTTGGGTTAGCGTTGGTTCATTTTTTTCGTTTACCAAGATCAGAGTGGCAAATCAAAAATATTAGCGGTACTGAGTGGGCCGTCATCGCAGCACTTGCATCAGGATTTTTGGCCATCCTGATCAGTCAATTATTGCGCCAAGACGTGGTTGTCAGGGCTTATGACGGGCCGTTGCGAATGTTATTGTCAGCGCCGGTTTTTCTGTTTCTGCTGAAGAAAAAGATCGATTTTGTTCAAGTATTTCAGTATATCTGTCCGCTATCTCTGCTGATCCTCGTTGCATCTGTGCATTTGAATCCAGTTCCAATAGACACATGGGGTGGTGGTCGGTTTGGCACTTACTTTGTGGATCCCAATACAATTGGTATAAATACGATGTTATTGGCATTTCTGTGTCTTTTTTCTATTGATGCCGTAAGTAAGGATGGGTTGGCTTTAAGACTTTTGAAATACGCAGGTGTTTTGGCTGGATTTTATCTTGAAATAAAGTCTCAGACGCGGGGCGCGTGGATTGCCGAGCCTTTCATGCTGGCTTTGTGGGCAACCATTCATTGGCAATCAAAAAGCAAAAAGGAGCTATCGAGCGCTATTTTAATCAGTGTTTTAGTGATTTTAGGATTTTATTTCTGTATTGATTTTTTTCATGATCGAGTAAATAGCATTTACCATGAAATTTCTTCGTGGCTAAATAAAACCAATATCGACACTTCGACGGGGCTTAGGTTGTCGATGTGGCAAATATCTTGGGTATTAATTA
>JBAZTN010000149.1:0-7655 GCA_041661895.1 Methylobacter sp.
GATTGGTATCAATAATGTTACCCTGTACATCGGTAATCAGGATGCCCTCCTGGGTACAGGCAAAAACACTGGCCGCCATACGCTGTTCTTCTTCAGCTTGTTTTCGCCTCCTTATCTCGCGTTGCAGTCGCATATTCCAGCTGATAATAAAAATAAGCAGCAATAGTGTCGCAGAACCATATTGGAGTAAGGTTTCAATTTTTACACCGGGTTCAACTTTCAAACTTAACCAATGGTTCTGAATGATGTCTTTTTCAGATTTAGGGATGTCGGTCAGTACTTTGGTCAGCAGAGTTACCAGTTCGGGATTGGCTTTGGTGGCAGCCATTCTGTGCTCGCTCCGGTAATCCGTTTCTCCTGCAAAGCTGAGATTGAGCAAGCCTTCCTTTTTTACTGCATAGTTTGCTGATGCAGCATCTCCAACATAGGCCTCTACCTCATCGTTACTTACCATTCTCAGTGCTTCATGTACATTTTCAGCTGGGATCAGTTGGATTTCTGGATGGTCATGTGTCAGCAATTCCTCTATGAAGTAACCTTTTTCCACGGCCACCCGTTTTCCAGCAAGACGTCCCATGGTATCAATAAAACCGCTATTGCCATTGTCGATGGTGATGACCGTATTGCTGAGATAAGGTTCCGTAAAGCTTAAGTATTGCTGGAGTTCCGGTGTTTTGTTTATGTCGGAAATCATATCCAATTCCCCGTACTGCGCCATTTTCAGAATTTCAGCCCAGGATTTATGCTTCACTATGTCAAGCTTCACGCCCAGGCGCTGCTCGACCAAAGCGATATATTCCGCAGTCAAGCCAACATAGTTTCCATCAGTGTCGATCCATTCGTAGGGTGCAAAATCCCGGTTGATGCCTACGCGAATAACCGGATGCGTTTGTAGCCATCGCTTTTCTGTCTGGGTGAAATGGAGCTTGCTTTGCTTTCCCTGCCCATAAATGAAGCCCTCCAGATGATCTATTGAGCTTATTAGACCCAGTTGTCGATAAGTATCGGCGATACGTTGAAAACGCTTGATGTCGGTGCTGCCAAGTGGAATAGTTTCCGGCAAAATCATCTTGGCGGTTTCGTGTGCCTGGAAAGAAAGGAGATCGGCTGATAGCCGATTCTCCTGATTGTACTTATCTAGAATGATCTGGATTACTTCCTCTGGGTGTTTAAGTGCATATTCCCAGCCTTTGAGTGAGGCCCGCAGAAAACGTTGAACCCGTTCCTGATGCTGATTTATTTCCTGTTCGGTAGTGAACAGGTTGTCGCCTAGAAAATCTATTCCGTAGTTACGGGGGTCAATTATATTAAATTCGATACCTTTCTGTTTTAGGTAGTAAACCTGATTGGTGAGGTAGGCAGAGAAGGCATCCACCTTTCCGTTAATCAGGTCGTTTATGTTAGAAGTTTGATCGACACGAGTGAATTTGTCGGGAGTAATCCCTGTCTCATAGTACATGGCGAGTAGCGGTGCGTCGTCGCTGAGGTCATTCATCACCCGTTTACCCGGAAGCTCGTAAGGACTGACGATGCCGGATCGCTTCAAGGTAAGCAAAACCAACGGATTATGTTGAAAAATAGAAGCCAGTAGGACTACCGGTTTCCCTTTAAGTCTTTCCAGTAGCAAGCCGCTTTCTGCTACGCCATATTGCGCCTCACCATTCAGCACCTGTTCGATATTACTGACACCGGGAATACGCTCACGGATGTTCACATCCAGCTTTTCTTCAGCGTAAAAGCCTTTTTCCTTGGCGGCGTAGTACCCGGCAAACTGGAAAGCATGTAACCATTTGAGTTGTAAAGAGACTTTTTCGACTGGCTGTTCAGGTGCGGCCAATAAAGGAAATGAACAAAATGACAGCCACAACAAGGTAACGAGTCGGAAGAAAAGTCTAGGCATTAGCAATTAAAACAAAACTTTTTAGCATTTTTGTAATTTAAGGTTTAGGTTTTCCTTTTATATAAAAGAAACCGAAATATTGTAAATATCGAATTACTAAAAATACTTAATCAGCAAAACGGCGCACAGATTTTTATAAATGTTGATTTTAAATTAAATGCACTTATAGTTGCGCAACAAAAACACTAATCTATGATGAGTATCACATGCAACATTTTCGTCTTTCTTTTATCGTCACAGCAATTTGTCTAGGGGCAGCGTTCTATTGGGGTGGAATAATGGGCGCCTTTATCGCCATTATTCTGGGAGTCCTCGAAATCAGTCTATCGTTTGATAATGCCGTTGTTAACGCATCAATTCTAAAGCGTATGAATGAGCGCTGGCAGAAGTATTTTTTAACCTGGGGAATTTTGATTGCCGTTTTTGGCATGCGCCTGCTGTTTCCTATCGTGATTGTTTCGGCCGCAACCGGTATCGATTTTATGGGCGTTACCGATATGGCTTTAAACGATACCGCGACTTATGCCAAACATTTAACTGATTCGCATGTACAAATTGCGGCGTTTGGCGGCATGTTCTTGCTGATGGTGTTTTATTCGTTCATCTTTAATGAAACTAAGGAATTGCATTGGCTGGGCTACATAGAAGAAAAAATGTCCTCATTTGGAAAGCTTGAAGCGATTGAAATCATCATGGCACTGGGTCCGCTGTTAATCATCCAGAACTATCTGCCCGAGGAAATTCGTTTGGATGTAATGGTTGCTGGTGTCACCGGGGTTATCTTGTTTGTTATCGTGGACAGTTTCGCTGCACTTTTTGAGCACGAGGAAGAAGGTGAGCAGGTTGTTGCTACGCTTAAAAAAAGCGGCATGATGAGTTTTATTTATCTTGAAGTATTGGATGCGTCTTTTTCATTTGACGGCGTGATCGGCGCGTTTGCGATTACTCAGGATGTGGTCATTATTATGCTGGGTTTGGCTATCGGCGCGATGTTTGTGCGGAGTCTGACGGTTTATCTGGTGCGGAAAGGTACGCTGGATGAATATGTGTTTTTGGAGCACGGCGCTCATTATGCCATCGGGGTGCTGGCGGGTATTATGCTGATCAGCATAACTTATCATATTCCTGAAGTCGTAACCGGCTTGGCGGGTGCCATATTGATAGCGCTATCGGTGTTTTCATCGATCCGTTACAGGAAACGGGCTGTTTGATTCGTGGTAAAAAAAACCAATGCTGGAGGGCGTCAAGCCCTGCCAGCATTGGATGTCAGAAAGATTAATCTGCTAATTGTTGAATGCCATCCAGATACCATTTGGGCTGGATGCTGACTTTCGGTTTGATAAAATGCCAGACTTCCCTGACCTGTTCTGCTTGAGCGTTAACGTCTTCGCGCATGATGGAATCAAACAGCACGACCGCTTCAAGTTCCGAGCCGACTTCCCTGACTTCCAGCAGTTCCGCTTCCAGTTTTAGTATTTCGGTATGATTTTCAGTATCGGACGCTTTAATCTGATCCTGAATTTCAGCAAATACTTTATCTGTTGTTAAGCCTCTGATTTCGGCAAGATCACGTTCATCCCAGGCTTTTTGCAGATTAGCAAAGGCTATTTTAGCGCCGCCAAGGAAAGCTTGTTGATCGAAGTCTTTGGGAATAACGGACGAAACGAATTCAGTATCCTGTTGAACGGGTTGAGCATAGGATTCAGACGAGACGGTATTGTTTTTATCTTTTTTGAACAGGATGTCAGTATTAAAACCTGCTGGATCAGCTTGAGTTGACTGTGGTTCCTGATGCTGGTGATAGGTTGAAGCTGTATCCTGATAGCTATTATCAGCCGTCCGGTTATAGGCAGGACGCTGTGCAGAACCGGCTTTTTTAGCGGCAAACAATTTATAGAGTAAAAAGGCAATCCCGCCAAAAATCAGGATATCCATAAAGTTAATGCCGTGAAAGCCGCCTCCCATGAACATCGAGCCTAGCAATCCACCCAATGCCAAACCGCCTAACATGCCCATTAAACCACCACGGTTAGCTCAGCCTGGTTTGGTCGCCTGGTTTGGCGTGGCAGCTTGTTGTTGGTTGGCAGGACGAGTCGGTGGAGTTGCAGAGCGTTGATACGGGGCGCTGTAGGAGGATCTGCCGCCAAAAGAGCTGCCGCCGCCGAAACGTTTGGCATCAGCGTCTGACATGCCGCCTAAAGTTAAGGACAGACCAATTAATAAAGTAGCAATAATTCCGGTATATTTATTCATACACTCACAAAGTTAAATAAGTTCAGGTTCATACATTATTGGGGCGAATAATCAAACAACAAGTTGTTAATTATTATTTAATAGCATAGCATTGTGCGTATGTTTTCAACACTACGCAAATTTCTTGTTATTTTTCTCGCGATACTGCAATTGTTTGCACCGTTAGTGCATGCGCACGCCGGAGAGAAAGTTTCAGACTTGGGGCTGCATGTTCCCGGTCTTGAAATGTATGGCGTTGAACATCATGCTCTTGTGTCTCAGGCAGTAAGTTATGATTCCAGTTCTGAAGGAATCATAGTCGGTGTCGATGCCGGCATGAAAGATAAACAAATTAATGCTGTTGCAGATTTGGATAACAGTCATTATCTGCATCAAGAGATCCCGGCACTTAACGCCGCAATATCTCCTTTTGATACTAATTTCTCCCCGCAACCGGCGCAGTTCGTCTGCCGATTGTTTATACCCTCGTTAGCCCCTCGCGCGCCCCCTGCTCAATAATCTTCACTGATTTTTAGTTCTTATACGACTGCCAGGAAGCAGGAGGTATTGCAATGCAGGCCCCATTGTAGAGAACTTTGTTGATTTTATTTATAACGCGGCATTAAAACCGCATCGAGCTTGATCTATGTTTTTCTTGAATCTTTTCAGCAAGTGTTTCTTTGTTTATTTACTGACAACGGCACTGAGTTTTGCTGATTCGACACATATTGTCGATCATCATGACCCGATTGAAAGTGATACGAAGTTGAGTTTGTCTAAAGTCATTGATCTGACGATGGAGAAATACCCCGATGTAACCTGGCTTAATTCGCTGGAAGAAGAAGCGGCGGCTCTTTCTCAGCGGGGCGATAGCTGGACATCCGGTGCATCAGAGGCAGGACTTGCTTTTCAGGAAGCAACCAGCGGCACCCTGCATTATATTGATGCTTGGGTGAAAGTGCCGTTATGGAATTTAGGCCAGCGCGATGCGGAACAGACGGTTGCAAAGCAAGCAGAAAACAGCGTTATGTCGCAGGCGGATGCGATTAAATTACGAGTGGCGGGGCTGATTAGAAATGCCTTATGGGGTATTGCACTGGCGAACTTAAGTTATGAACAGGCGAAAACCGAACTTACGATGACGGATCAGTTATTGGCTAAAGTGCAGCGGCGTGTCGAGTTGGGCGACTTGCCCAGAGCCGATTTATTGTTGGCGCAAACCGAATCGCTGCAAAAACGCTCAGTGGTAACTCAAGCTGAAGCGGAATTAATGCATGCCCGTAAACGTTATTCCACCATCACGCAAATGACCAAAATCCCCAGCGAATATCAGGAGAAGCTGGTTGAGCTAACCAAGATTCAGCAAAATCATCCGGCATTAATGGCTATCAATAGTCAGATCGAGCGCAAACAGGCGGAACTTGATGCGGTTAAATCGGTGGGTTCCGGCCAGACCAATGTTGCCGTTGGCGTCAACAGTGACCAGTTCACTAATGATCCTCGAAGCAATCAAACGGCAAGTTTCAATATCGGCGTTACCGTTCCTTTCGGCGGCAGTGCTCATTTGGCGCCGCGGGTTGCAGCGGTTAATGTCGAATTAAATAAATTGATTGCGGAGCGCGAACAAATGAACCGTGATTTGGAGCAGGCGCATCACGAGGCCGAACATAATCTGGAAGTCAATCGGGTCGAACTGGGCATTGCCAATGAATTAAAGCGGGTTGCCGAAGAGCTTTTAAAAATGACGCAATTGAGCTTTTCTGTGGGTGAAATTAATCTGATGGATTTATTAAGAATCCAGGCCAGAACGCAACAAGCCATTCTTAACGCTAAAGAACGTTCTGTCATGCTACAGCGCGATATAGCACTTTATAACCAGGCCGTAGGAGTTATGCCATGAAAATATTTTTTTCTCACCCTGCAATGGTTTTGTTATTGAGTCTAGTCAGTTTCGGTAGCTACGCAACAGAGAATGTTATTCAAATTTCACAGGAAAATATCGATAATCTGGGTGTAAAACTGGGCAAATTGGAACTCGTTGCACAAATCCCGGTTTTATCTGCGCCGGCTAAAGTGGTGGTTCCACCGACACAGGAATATATTGTCAGCGCATCGCAAGCCGGAGTCATCGATAAACTGAATGCGGCGATAGGCGATAAAGTTGCAAAAGGAGATGTTTTAGCCCAGCTCAACAGCCCAGACCTGTTAACGCTACAGCGTGAATATCTTAAAGCTGACAGTGCACTTCAATTGGCTTCGGCTACTTATCAGCGGGATAAAAAACTGCTGGAAGAAGGTGTCATTGCCGATCGCCGCTGGCAGGAAACACGTAACCAATACAACTCCTTTGTTTCCGAAGCGAATGAACAGAAGCAACTGCTGGAAATTGCTGGGATGACCGCCGGTGAAGTTGAGCTGCTAACCAAAACACACCGGTTAACTAGTAAGCTTAAAGTCCGTGCTCCAATTGCCGGTGTGGTTATGGATCGTTTGGCCGTCGCGGGAACTCGCATAGATATGTTGGCTCCGCTATATCGCGTTGCTAATCTGGATGAGCTTTGGTTGGAGATTAATATTCCGCAGGAACGCATGGGCAGCATTAAAATCGGTGATCAGGTATTGGTTGAAAATTCACCTGTCAGCGCAGAAATCACTTTATTGGGGCAGAGCGTTAATGCCGAAAACCAGACTGTTCTGGCCCGAGCGATTATTAAGGATAAGCAAGCTGCCCTTGGCAGTGTTCCGCCTTCTGCGTCCATGCAGTCAACTGTGCGGCCCGGGCAAAGCGTTAATACCCGGATTATCCATACCACTGACAAGGCGGCATTTAAAATACCCAATGTAGCCATTGCTCAAAACGAAGGCAAGTCGTTTATTTTCATTCGTAATCAACAGGGATTTTTGGTCACTCCCATCTCAGTGATTGGCAAACAGGGAGATGAATCAATCATTAGCGGCGAGTTCACCGGTAATGAAGAAATAGCCGTCAAAGGTGCTGTTGCACTCAAAGCAAACTGGCTGGGACTAGGGAGTGAAGAATAATGGCCAATTTGATTCGTTTCGCGCTGAGCCAGAGGATACTCATTCTCTTGTCCGTATTGCTGCTATCAGGCGGCGGCTATTACGCCTTTAAAAATATTCCTATTGATGCCTTTCCCGAAGTTTCGCCGACGCAGGTAAAAATTATCGTTAAAGCGCCCGGCATGACGCCTGAAGAGGTCGAAGCCAGAATTACCGCACCCGCCGAAGTCGAACTGCTGGGCATTCCGCATCAAACCATGCTGCGCTCCATTGCCAAATATGCGCTAACCGATATTACCGTTGATTTTGAAGAAGGCACGGATATCTACTGGGCGAGGCAGCAGATCGCCGAACGTTTAAATACTATGTGGGGAAATTTGCCAGCGGGTGTCGAGGGCGGTATCGCTCCGATGACCACGCCTTTAGGTGAGATGTTTATGTTTTCCATTGAGGGTGGGGATTTAACCCTGATGGAGCGACGCAGTTTACTGGACTGGGTGAT
>JBAZTN010000150.1:0-7463 GCA_041661895.1 Methylobacter sp.
GTTCGGCAAGCTCAAGCACTACCGCAGAATTGCCACACGTTATGAGAAAAAAGCTATTAATTACATGGGGATGCTGTCGTTTGCCTCGGTACTTTTATGGTTGAGATGAAACGTCAACAGAGCCTAGGGTTGATTTCGTGCCGTTAAGACTGTTTTTAATCATCGGCCTGAATTTCAGACAAAAAAACCTCGAATTCGATTGGTTAGTGCGGTTCGTTGATAGATCAAGTCCTGGCGTAACCGGTGCAACATCTGCATCTCCTGTTGTTCCAGATTTTTCACCACCACTGTGCGCTTATTAGGCCGTTCAGAATTTCGGTGCAGTATAAAACTCACCCGGATGAAAGAGGAGGCATATCATCAGCCTCGGTCGAATTCAGACAATTCAGTATCGAGTCAGTTGGAAATCATTATCGAAGCCGTTAGATCAAGCCCAGAGTTTTACAACCGGATTTACTCCCAATCTTGCGATCCCTATAAAATCGGGCCATGACTCATTGCAATCAATGCGAAATCCAGTCAGGCCAATTAACTGTGGTTCCATCGCAACCCGCATCAATGGTCTTTTGTATCAACGTCAAGACTTCTTCTCGCCTCCCTTTTACACCCCAGACTCTGACTTCGGGCATGATTGAACGGGCAAGACGGACAGCTTTTTTTGTAAGCAGATCCGCGCGGGGGCAAATCTGAAATAATTCAAGCGCTTTGGCTTTTGCTAGCACATCATCGTCTATTTCCTGTACCAGCCAGCCTAATCGCAAATAGGGAGCAATGATGCTGACTTGCCTCAGAATTTCGTATGAAAAGCTCGTAATGATGACATGGTTGCTTAAATTAAAATCATCAATAACGCGGCAAACCTGACTGGGGAGTTTGTCGGATTTTCCTTTTAGCTCTATATGATAGGTAATTTCTGAGCCGTATTCCTTAAACAGGTCCTGGAGCCGTAATAGTTTTTCGCCATGAAACAAATATGGCGAGAACCATGATCCCATATCCAGATGCTTCAGTTCCGGCCAACTCATGTCTTCAATATAGCCCTGATGGCCATAGCGCTCCAATGATAAATCATGGCATATCACCACTTCACCATCTATCGACAGCTGAACGTCCAGTTCGATGTCTTTTACGCCCATATCTATGGCCAATTTAAAAGCGGCCCGTGTGTTTTCGGGCGCATAGGCAGACGCGCCACGATGAGCGATGATTCTGAATGGCCGTTTAACGATGATAGGCAACTGCATGTGCTTTCCTTCTTTCGTTACGGCATTCCTCATCTTAATGGAGATATGCCGAAGGTGCGCTGTACCTTGGATTGCCGGCTTAACGAAGTTGCAAACCGTAGGCGGTCTCTTCCTTTGTCGGACAGTCCGCTCTGCTATTCAATGCTTCAAATGAGGCGCTGCGCAGGCTCTTTAGGCCAACGTAGCATATGTCATCTTAGATAGACACAAGCATTTCAACCTTATAAGAAGCTTTGTATTTTGCGGGATTATATCTGGGGCGTACTCACAACAAATAGCTGTTCTCTGTCACGCTCGGGTTTAAAAAATATTTAAAAGCGATTGAACCTTTTGCCTTGTTGCCGAAATATAGTTAGCAAGACACTTGTATAGCTGTCGCTGGTTTTTTGCCTTTAGGTAGGCTCTGGCTTGGAATAATCGAAAGTATTGAAGCGGTATTAATAAATTATAGGTTGTCGATAACTGATCATTATAAGTGGTGAATACAATGAAAGTAGCTAAAATTAAACAATTGATTCCCTGCGCAGTCTCTGGCGGCGCATCTTTAATGTTAGGAAAATCCGTCGCCGTGTTGTTGCTGGGAATGAGTTCAACTGTAGCTGGTGCTGCAACAACATCGACTTTTGTTCCGAATGGTATAACCGCGCCATTGAATGGTTTCATCGCGAATGGCAGTGGCATCAATCCCAACACAGGTCTGCCGTTTCGGCATCTTTGGGTTTCCGACCATTTACGCGGCCTGTGCCGTGTCGATCCAGACCTGGATACCGCAGCCACACTCCCACTGGGAAGCGGCTCCATTAATTCTGCCACTTGCACTACTGGTGGCCCAAACGTTTACGATCCCCAGGCGCAATTAGTCTACATCGCCGATGACGTGGCGAATAAGCTGAATAAAGGCGTGGTGCGCCAGAAATTTCTGCCAACCGGCGGTGGCGGCCATGGAACGGTTGACGGACAAGCAACGCGTCTTGGCGACGCTTCAAGTTGCGGCGTGCCCAGCAACCGTCCTTCCTCCATGGCGATGGGTCCGGATGGCAATCTTTATCTGGGATTTTTTAAAAGCGGCAACATAATGCGCATCAGAGGGCCGGGCGCCGCTACTGTGCCCTGCAGCAATTTCCAAACGGTCGGGGCAGGCACCGACGGCAGGAAAACGCTGGGGCTTGCTTGGGTCAATCACGCATTATACGGTTTGGACGGCGGTTTTCCCTGGAAAATAGACAACGCCGATCAGTGCGTTACACCCAATCACCCCGGCTCCTGTGCAGCGGCGGCCATATTTAGCGACGCAGCGATCATTCCCTCCGGAATCGGCAGCAATCAGTTCGGAGCCACGCCAAACGGCTCTATACTGTATATTTCTGATGTCGCTTCGGTTACCAAAATCGATGACCCCAATGGCACGGCACAGATAACGAAGAATTGGGCCACGGGCATGTCCCTGCCGTCCAGCATCAATGTAGACACTGCTGCAGTTTCCATTCCCGACGTTTTGATAGCCGACGATCCGACAGGCGGAGTTGGTCAGCTTGAAGGAAAAGTGTACATAGTTAGCGATCAAACCACACCCACCGCGCCGGGAACGCCGACTAATGTCGCCGCAAAGGCGGGCGACGGTTTGGCCGTCGTGAACTGGACGCCGGGCCCGAGTGGCAGTGCACCAACATCAAGTTATACGGTACATAAGTTTATACCGCCCGATTTAGTTAATGAGGCCGGCAGCCAGACGACGACTGAAACATCGCCGGTGCCTACTACATTAACCGTAACCGGCCTCACCAATGGAACCTCTTATGCATTCAAAGTCAGCGCCACCAATTCAGTTGGTTCTAGCGCGCTTTCAGAGCCTGCTCTAGCAATACTGTCACGCCACAAGTCGCTGTGCTGCCGGGACCACCGCAAAATTTGACTGGCACGTCAGGCAACGCGGCCGCGGCGCTGGCATGGCAACCGCCGCTATCAGATGGCGGCAGCCCGATCAGTTCCTATACTGTTGATTATGGAGATGGCATTACCTCGAAGACACTCAGTGTTCCGGGCAATGTGACCGGAACGACCATCACCGGTTTGATCAACGGCACGCAATATACCGCACAAGTGAACGGGGTGAATGCCGTTGGCACTGGCCTCCCTTCAAACCCGGTGACCTTAAATCCAACAGGCGCGGCTCCGTCGCTGGACCTGGCGCTTTCGATGAGCGGCCCGGCCGAAGTTCAAGCTGGCGCTAACGCGGTGTATGCCTTGCTGGTCACCAATACTGGCGGTTTGTCCGTGCCACAAGTGCGCGTCGACAATATCTTACCGGCAAGCGGATTCGGGGAGTCGCTATTTTTGCGAAAGCTTTTTTGGGCATCCCTGCCCAACAAGCAGCAAAAAACACACGACCGCTAATGCCTGCGGCTGCCCCAGCCGTCCTGCGTCTCTCGTTCGCCACCCAACAAGGGGTGGCTCACATCATCCCAATGACTCGACGCGATTTCGGAAAGCCTGCATTTTCACTCCGCACAAAACGCTGCGTAAAAACACATGCACTATCGCTTCTGGGGACTACTCGACTCCTGTCTCGCAGCGTCGGTTCGGCGACTTTCTCAACCACACGGGGCGCATGCTTGCCATTGGCCGAAACGACTTTAACCTGCAATCTCGGCCCGATGGATCCAGGTCAATCTGGCACGGTGACGGTGACTTTAACCAATGTGACTACGACAGTCACCGATAACGCCAGCGTCTCGGCTTATCAGGCTGATGGCGTGACTCTATTGGACGACGCGAAACCAGTCGACAACACTGGATCAGTCACCACCTCGATCGCGCCTCCGCCTCCCGCGCCGCAAACCACGACCGACGTGCAGATTTCCGGATCGGCAAGCAATGGCAGACCGCAAGTCAATACCGGAATTTCATACACCTTCCATGTGAAAAATGGAACTGATGTTGCCAATAATACAGTCTTCAATACGCAACTGCCGAATACACTGAAATTTACTTCGGCAAATGCTGGTGGAGTTACCTGTGGCGGAACAACAACGCCTGGTCAGCAAGGCGGTACGGTCGTTTGTAATCTCGGCAACCTTGCCGCAAAAGCCCAGTCTAGTATCACCATCAACGTAACGCCTACGGCGATAGGTACGGTTTCTACGACTGGCGCAGTGACATTTGACGGAATCGATCCGAATCCATCAAACAATTCGAAAACGGTGACCATTACTGTGAAGTGAAACTTTAACGGATAGCTGATTTCACATGGGACTAAACCGCGGGGATGGATGACATCCCGGCGGTTTTTCTTTGCTGGAAAGCTTATTCCGTTCTAGGCATTGGGCTGGAGCAATTAAAATTTGCAATAAGTGAGTTGCCGGATTGTTATTTTTTTCTGCGAGAACCTGAAAAAATGTCTCTTTTTATCTCCCCGGTTTAATCTTTCTTGATGTTTACCAATAACAACTTTATCCTTTGACACACAGGTAACTACGGACTTTCAGATAATTAATTTCCTGAAAAGTAAAAACTCCTTTGAAGATATACTCATATCTGCCGAGAAAAAGACCTCAATGGAGTACATGAATGACAATCCCAAGCTTTTCAAAATCAATTCTGGAAAAACTGCAAGACAGCCTATTAGTAGCCCTGCGGTTAAGCAATATTCGTTTATACCGATTAACAAATAGCCTCTATGCAGCAAAATGGAATCGAGGCTACTTGCCGGGTTTGCCAACCCGGCCTACGGGCTATTTCCTCGCTTGCCTGCTGGCATGGGCCAGCATTTCGGTGGCGCTGGCCGAGGATTATTCATGCGAAGAATCTGGCGAGACACATATCTGGATATCCCCCCTCAACCCCAAAGCCTATGAGCAGGTTAAGATCATAGCCGTATCCACGGACGGCCCCGTGTCGGAACTGGCCCTGATCGACAGCCACGGCCGGCACATGCCTCTGCAATCCCGCCGCCGAGGCGGCCCGCCTTGGAGTCTGGTCGCGACTTTGGAAGGATTAAACGAGATGGATTATCGCGTGGTGGCGAGCCGGGATGGTAAGCCAGCCGCCTGCCATCCGCTCACCTTCGACGGCTCAGGCACACAGGAAAGACCCAAAGCCTGGGGGCTTGCCACCGAAGCCTTTTATTCAGCCTGGATCGAAGAGTTGTTTGGTGCGCCGCCCAAGGAAAACCTCAGCTTCCCTTCCCTGGAGCCGGTGGTACGCAACACTGAGCGCAACTTCCTGCACAACTATCTCGGCCTCAACGAAGACAAACGCCTGCCTTTAACCCCCGATTGCGCCGATCTGCCCTACATCTTGCGGGCTTATTTTGCCTGGAAGGTCGGCCTGCCCATCGCCTTCCGCGCCTGCGGGCGTGGCTCGGCCAACGCGCCGCCGCATTGTGGCGCGGCCATCGTCAAGACCGAATTCACCCACGGCATCAGCTCGCAGGCCAGCTTCAGGAATGTCGGTCGGCAGTTGGTAGATACCGTCCATTCGGGCTCGGCGCGGACCGGGCTTGAAGACGAGTCCACGGATCTGTATCCCATCCCACTCAACCGGGAGACGCTCTGGCCGGGGACGGTCTATGCCGATCCTTACGGCCACGTGCTGGTGCTGGTTGAATGGGTGCCGCAGACAGAGGACCGCCCTGGCATTTTGCTGGCCGTCGACGCCCAGCCGGACAACTCGGTCACCCGCAAGCGGTTCTGGGAAGGCACCTTCCTGTTTGCCAATACCGAAAGCGCCGGGGCGGGTTTCAAAGCTTTCCGGCCCTTGGCACGCACGGCCTCGGGCGGATTGCGGACGCTCTCCAATGACGAACTGGTCGACCATCCCGGCTTCGCTCCTTTTTCCCTGGAGCAGGATCAACTCTCCCCCGACTATTTCTACGCCGGACTGGCCAAGCTCGTCAATCCCCGAGGACTTGACCCCAAGCAAGCTTACGAAGCCACCCTGGACGCCTTGGTGGAGCAAATCGAAACCCGCGTGACCTCGATTGGCAACGGGGAGACGTATTTCCGCAAGAACCCCGGCAGCGTCATTCCCATGCCCAGCGGTGCGGCGATTTTTCAGACCATTGGTCCTTGGGAGGATTACTCCACGCCCTCCCGCGATATGCGCCTCATCATCGCCATCAATGTGCTGAACGACTTGCCCGAGAAGATCGTACGCCACCCCGAATTGTTCGTGATGAACGACAGGAGCTCCGAAGAGGCCAAGGCCGAGATCGAACAGTACCACGCAAGTCGCATCCGGGAACGCAGCATCAGATATATACGCACGGACGGCAGCCCGTGGGAGCTTTCCGTGGCCGAAGTGCTGGCACGGAAACCGGCCTATGAAATGGCTTATAATCCCAACGACTGCGCCGAAATGCGTTGGGGCGCGAAGCCGGGCACGAAGGAATATTCCACCTGCCGCCGCCACGCGCCAGCGGAACAACGTTCAAAAATGGAGCGATACCGGCTCTGGTTCCGCGAGGCAAAGAGGCCGACACGATGAAGGAATGCCCCTCGCTCTAACCCTCGGGGAGAGCGAGCTGATGCGCATAGTGTTAACCGCCATCTGAATTTAATTGCTTAC
Organism: Methylobacter sp.; assembly: GCA_041661895.1. Classification (GTDB taxonomy): domain Bacteria; phylum Pseudomonadota; class Gammaproteobacteria; order Methylococcales; family Methylomonadaceae; genus Methylobacter_A. The sequence goes on from JBAZTN010000150.1 coordinate 6,810, forward strand.
AATATTCAAGCTTCGATAATGAAACCTCTGCTTATCATTTTGTTGCTTGCCTTGACCGGTTGTGGCTCAGCACCGAAGCACAAATGCATGTTGTCAAGTTTAGCCGGTTTAGTGTTTAAGCTTATTCTTGACAACTGAACTTAATAAAGTAAAAGTCATCTAATTCTTGATAATAACTTGTTAGGAGGCACTCCATGCTTCGATCGCACATGGATCACATGGCCATCATAGCCCCCTCGCTGGAGGTCGGCGTGGAATACATCCGGCAGACGCTTGGGGAGAGCCCACAAGTCGGCGGCGAGCATCCTCGCATGGGCACTCACAACTGTTTGCTGAAATTGGGAGAAAAGTTCTACCTCAAAGTCATCTCCATAAATCCGAACGCTCCTCAACCAAATCGGCCTCGTTGGTTTCAGCTCGACGAGCCTGATCTGTCTCAACCCATACGGTTGGCTACATGGATTGCCCGCACGGACGACATCTATGCTTCGTCAACTGCTTCGCCGATGCCTTTGGGCGAAGTCGAGCCCATGAGCCGTGGCCAAATGAACTGGCTAATTGTTTAGTCCCAGAATTAACTGGTAATATTTATTCTAACCTTAAGGAGCAGAAGCCATGGGACAAGTATTACACGGAACAGCCACGACCACGCAC
>JBAZTN010000151.1:0-7428 GCA_041661895.1 Methylobacter sp.
CGACGCGATGTCGGAAAGCCTGCATTTTCACTACGCAAAAAGCGCTTCGTGAAAACGCATGCACTATCGCTTCTGCGGACTAAAAATCTTCGCTACGCGATGCTCCGCTTCCAAGATTTTCAGCGTTCGTCGAAAGCTGTTGTGCGACACTTTTCAGGCGCAAAGTCAACGTGTCAGTGGCCAGTTGTTTGGCGGCTTCCGGTGTGGCAGGATTAAACAAAGGTGCAAATCCACCTTTATGAATCTCGGTTGAAATGAAGTTTAGCCATTGTTGCAGCTGATAACGTTCAAACGTACCGCCTAATGGGGCTAGATTTTTAGCAGGCGCCTGGTCGGCAAGATACTGGATGATGGCGGGACCTTCCGTTAGCTTTTTGCCGTCATCAAATATCAGCACCGGCACATAACCGTCAGGATTTATTAGTCGGAAATCTTCGCCGCTTTCGGTGCGTTTGCTTTTCAGATCAACTTTAACCAGCTCAACAAGGAGTTCTGCTTCACAGGCTACGATATGGGGCGATAACGAACAGGCACCTGGAGAATAATAGAGTTTCATGGTTTTTACCTCTGGGTTGTGTAATACGGTTAAATCAGAATGTCTGATGGTAATCGATTATCCTGACTTTTTACCAGTTGTCTTTCGAATCACTCTATCTCGGCAATTGCTCCAAAGGAGCAATGCGACGACTTATCCAGCGTGATCAGTTTGCAGGTACGCCAGGTATGGTATGGCTGGACATTCAAGAGACGCAAAAACGCATAGCAGTGACTCAGCAAGCCATAGCGCAAGCCGATGAAAATTTAAAAGTCACCACCGACCGCTACCAGCAGGGCTTGTCTACCAATACCGACGTGCTTAAGGCGGAAGATTTGCGCATCATGACGCACGATAATTTTAACAATGCAAGTTATGACTCCGCATTGGCCACATTGCACTTGCGGCGTGCATTAAGCATTTTGTAACATTTGAAATTAGAACGTTCAGCTGCCGCCGGATTAATGATTCCGGTCAACTGTGGCGGGACGGTTCGGCCTCCGTACTGTCCCGCCTCAGGCTACCGTGCAGGAACAAATCGATGGCCTGTCGCACCCAGACATCAATTTCCGCCTCGTTGGGCGTGGGTGCCAGGCCGAGTTGCAGTTTTTGAAACCGTTCACTGCGCAATGCGCTCAAGAATTGGTCGGCGAGAAGATGCGGATCTTTGGCTGCAAAATAACCCGTTTGCTGTTGGCGGGCGAAAAACTGCGCGAGATGATCAAGGGTACGCTGCGGTCCTTGTTCATAGAATTGCGTGGCGAGATCAGGGAATCGTAGAGACTCGCCGATGAGTATAGCGCGTATGCGCACCACGTCTGGCCGCGTAATACTGTGCAGAAATTGCTTGGCAAAAGAAGTTAGCTCTTCCTCTGGAGAGCGCTCCAGTACATGTTCCTGCGACAGGCCGGTGGCTATTTGGTCGCTGCAACGCCTAATAACCGCGCCGAATAGTCCGGCCTTGCCACCGAACTGACTATAGATGGTTCGCATTGACACGCGCGCTTCCCTGGCGATGGTTTCCAAACTGAGGTTGCCGTAGCCGTTTTCAAGAAACAGACTGAAGGCGGTGTCCAGCAGGCGGTCGCGGCTTAGGAGCTCCTCTCCTTTTCGAGGTCGTCCGCGTTTAATCATGGTGTAGTGCTCATAAAATTAATTGACTTAAACTGTATCATACTTTAAATTAAATGGTAATATGTCTTACCATTATTTTGCTATTAAAGATCAGGGTGTAAAAACGATGAAAAAAGAAACGTATATATCGGTAGTCATCCATCGTTTAAACCTGCCTGGGAGACCCATGCAGCGCACACGAATGGGCCTGCTGGCCGCCGTCACCCTGATGACGATGATCGGTTGCGGAAACCATGACGATTCGGCTTCTAAACAGGGTCCGTTGCCAAAAGTCAAAATCGCACAGCCGCTGTCGCAAGAAGTTATTGAGTGGGATGAATACACGGGGCGCATCGAAGCAATCAACTCGGTAGAGGTGCGCGCTCGAGTGAGCGGTTATCTGGATAAAGTGAACTTCAAAGCAGGAGACAGGGTTAGCAAAGGCGATCTTTTATTCCAGATCGATCCTAAACCATTCACCGCTCAATTGAACTATGCCGTAGCCGAACTGGAGCGCACCAAGTCCCGGCACGAATTGGCAAAAAATGACCTGGCACGCGCCGAGCGTTTATTTCGCGCCAAAGCCATTTCCGAAGAGGAGCATGATGCGCGCAGCAAGGGACTTAGGGAAACCCTTGCGGCAGTTCAGTCCGCGGAAGCCAATGTTTACACGGCACGGTTGAACCTGGAGTATACCCAGGTTCGTGCCCCGATAAACGGCCGGATCGGTCGAGAGTTAATCACCGCCGGCAATTTGGTTAACGGTGGTGGAGGCGATGCAACCTTGTTGACCTTCATCGTTTCCACCGATCCGGTCTATGTATACGTGGACGCGGATGAACGCTCGGTGCTGAAATACCGGCGGCAGGCCAAGGAAGGAGGTCGCGGCAGTCTGGGAGAGGAACAGACACCCGTGGAGTTGGCTGTGGCTGATGAGATTAATTTTCCCCACCAGGGTCATCTCGACTATATATCGCCGCGTGAAGATGCGGCCACCGGTACGCTTTCGTTGCGGGGCGTGTTCGCCAACCCGGATGAATTGTTGAGTCCCGGATTTTTTGCCCGTATGCGGATACGCGCAAGCGCCCCGTACCCGGCCATTCTGGTTCCCGATCGGGCCATCGGCACGGATCAGGCGCAACGCTTCGTATGGGTGGTAAATCAGGAAAACCAAGTGGAATATCGCACGGTAGTGCTAGGCGCCCATATCGGCCAGTCCCGCGTGATTACTGAAGGATTGAAGCCTGGAGAGTGGACGGTTATCGAAGGCGTCCAGAAACTCAAGCCGGGTGTTAAGGTGAATCCAGAACGCATCACGCTCACCGGGCCGGATGGAGCAAAATAGGCAATGAACCGATTCACACACTTTTTCATCGACCGCCCGATTTTCGCATCGGTAATATCCATCATTATTGTTCTGGTCGGGGGCCTCGCGCTCATCGGCCTGCCTATTGCCCAATATCCCGAGATTGCGCCCCCCACCGTGGTCGTGAGTGCGACTTATCCCGGTGCCAACGCCAAGGTGGTGGCAGAAACCGTGGCGACGCCTATCGAGCAGGAAGTGAACGGTGTCGAGGATATGCTGTACATGTCCTCTCAGTCCACCAATAGCGGGAGCATGGCGCTTACCGTTACTTTCAAGCCGGGTACTGATCTGGACAAAGCCCAGGTTCTGGTGCAGAACCGGGTGGCGCTGGCCGAACCCAAGCTGCCTCAGGAAGTGAGCCGGCAAGGCATCAGCGTCAAGAAACGCAGCCCGGACTTGAGTCTGGTCGTCAACCTGATATCCCCGGACAAGCGTTACGACAGTGTTTATTTGAGCAATTATGCTCTGCTGCAAATCAAGGATACCCTGGCCCGGCTGCCCGGTGTCGGTGAAATCATGGTGTTCGGCGCCCGTGACTACAGCATGCGCCTCTGGCTGGACCCGGAGAAGGTTGCCGCGCGCAATCTGACTGCCAGCGACGTGGTCAACGCCATGCGGGAACAGAATATCCAGGTAGCGGCCGGCGTGGTCGGCCAGCTGCCGACAAAGGAGAGTACGGATTTCCAATACACGGTCAGCACGATGGGTCGGCTGATGGAGGCCGAACAGTTCGCCGATATCGTGATCAAAAAAGGGGCAGACGGCCAGGTGACCCGCCTCAAGGATGTCGCCCGCATTGAGCTGGGCGCCAAGGATTACAATTCTGCGCTCTTCCTGGATGGCGAGCCCACGGTGGGTCTTGCTATCTTCCAGTTGCCCGGATCCAACGCTCTGGAAACCAAAGAGGCGGTGGTCGAGACTATGGAAAAGCTGAAGACTCGCTTTCCTGAGGGCCTTGATTACAATATGGTCTATGACACTGTTGTGTTCGTGCAGCAATCCATCAATGCGGTGGCAAAGACCCTGTTCGAGGCTATCCTGCTGGTTTTGCTCGTGGTTGTGATATTTTTGCAGAACTGGCGCGCGACCATCATTCCGCTGCTTACCGTACCAGTCTCCTTGATTGGTACGTTTGCCGTCATGGCCGCTATGGGTCTGTCCCTGAACACCTTGTCGTTATTCGGCCTGGTTCTTGCTATCGGTATCGTCGTGGATGACGCCATCATCGTGGTAGAAAACGTGGAGCGCCATATTGCGGCAGGATTATCGGCCCGGGATGCCACCCGGAAAGCCATGGAAGAAGTGGTAGGCCCCATCATTGCTACTGCTCTGGTTCTGGTCGCGGTGTTTGTGCCCACCGCCTTCATCACTGGTGTTTCTGGCGCCTTTTACAAGCAGTTCGCGCTGACCATTGCGGTTTCCACAGTGATCTCGGCGTTCAACTCGCTGACCCTGAGTCCGGCCCTGTGTGCTAAGCTGCTGGATCGCGCACATGGCGACAAGGACTGGTTCACGCGGCTGATCGATCGCCTGTTCGGCCGGTTTTTTGCCGGCTTCAACCGGTTCTTCGATTCGTTCAGTGAAGGTTACGCGCGCCTGGTCGGCAGGTTGATCCGCATGATAGTTGTGGTGCTGGTGCTCTATGTGGGCCTCAACGGGCTCAATTTCCTGGCCTTTAAAAAAGTACCGACGGGCTTCATTCCTCAGCAGGATCAGGGCTACCTGATTTTGTATGCGCAACTGCCAGATGCCGCTTCGCTGGCGCGCACCCAGGAAATGGTTCAGCAGGCTAACCGCATCATTCTGGAAACCAAAGGCGTCAAGCACCTGAACGCCTATGCCGGTTTTTCGATCTTAAGCGGCTCGAGCCAGTCCAACGTCGCCACGATGTTCGCCCGGCTCGATGATTTCGACCAGCGCGCCGGTCATCCGGAGCTTCACGCCAATGCGATCATCAAAAGTCTTCAGCAGCGGCTCGCTCAGGTCGAAGGTGCGCACATTGCCGTATTTGCCCCGCCTCCGATCCGGGGTATGAGTACGGTGGGAGGTTTCAAGCTGCAAGTTCAGGATCGCACCAATGCCGGTATTGAGGCGCTGCAGGGTACCGTCAACGAGCTCATCGCCAAGGGTAATCAGCAACCGGGACTGGTCGGGCTGTTTACGACTTTCCGGGCGTCAGTTCCGCAACTTTTTCTGGACGTGGATCGTACCCGGGCCAAGTCTATGGATGTGCCCTTGAAAGAAGTGTTCGATACCTTGCAGATCTATCTGGGTTCGATGTATGTGAACGATTTTAACAGTTTTGGCAGGACCTATCAGGTGGTGGCGCAGGCCGATTCGGAGTTTCGAATGAAACCGGAGGACATCACCGAACTGAAAACACGGAATCTTCAAGGCGGCATGGTGCCGCTGGGGTCTCTGATGTCGGTTAAGGAAATTACCGGACCCGACAAGATCACACGCTACAACATGTATCCGGCTGCAGAAATTAACGGCAGCACCTTGCCCGGGGTCAGTTCCGGCCAGGCGATTACTGTCATGAACAAACTCCTGGGAGCGGAGTTGCCGCCGGGATTCGACTTTGAATGGACCGAACTCAGCCTGCAACAGGTATTGGCCGGAAACGTCGCCATGCTTGTTTTTCCGCTGAGCGTGATCTTTGTGTTTTTGGCCTTGGCAGCCCAGTATGAAAGCTGGTCATTACCGTTTGCGGTGATACTGATTGTGCCCATGTGTATTCTGTCCTCCCTGGCCGGCGTGTGGTTGCGGGGTATGGACAATAACATCTTCACCCAGATCGGTTTCATCGTACTGGTGGGATTGGCCAGCAAGAACGCCATTCTTATCGTGGAATTCGCCAAGCGACTGCAAGAGGGCGGGCTTAATCGTTTCGATGCGGCGGTGGAAGCGTCGCGGATCCGTCTGCGTCCTATTCTGATGACCTCATTCGCCTTCATCATGGGCGTGTTCCCTCTGGTGATAGCCCAAGGGGCGGGAGCAGAATCGCGGCAGGTACTGGGCACAGCCGTGTTCAGCGGCATGCTGGGCGTGACTCTGTTCGGTCTTTTGTTAACGCCGGTGTTTTACGTGATTGCTCAGGGTTTGGCGCAACGCTGGCAGTCCTCCAAACAAAAGGCAAAGGGTTTGTCGACCGATAAGTCCCAATTATGAACCAAGGAATAAAGATGCACTCCGCAGAATTTCGCCCTGTCATCCAACTTGGGCTTATGTTTGAACGAAGCAGAGTTTTTGGTCAGGCTTTCCTCTGCGCGGCTGCACTGAGTGCCTGCGCAGTAGGTCCCGATTATAAGACCCCGACAACTGATGCTGGTCCGGCCTTTGCCAATGCCGCCCACCCGGAGTTTTCTGCGCAGGGTGTGGAGGTAGAGTGGTGGAAGCTGTTTGAAGACAAGGATCTGACCGAGCTTGTCGACAAGACGGTGCAGAACAATCGCGATCTCCAGACCGCCCGCGCCAATCTTCGTGAGGCAAGGGCTCTCTATCTGGAAGCGGGGCTGAATTTGGCGCCTATCGTGACTTCGCATGCCAATTATACCGATCAGAAACGCAGCGCCGCCGCCCTGAGCAACCGGGCCTTCGCGCCACGCGAGCTGAAACTCTATAATGTCGGTTTCGACGCTTTTTGGGAAGTCGATATCTTTGGCCGCGTGCGCCGCGACGTGGAAGCGAGCAGCGACGAAGTCGATGCGCAGGAAGCCAGCCTTAGGGATCTCGGCGTCAGCCTGATCTCCGAAGTGGCCAGAAACTATTTCGAATTGCGCGGATTGCAAAACCAGTTGGCAACGTCGAAAAAGAATGCCGAAAACCAGGCCAAAACGCTGGAAATAACCCTCGTCAGGCTCGAAGGGGGGCGTGGCACTGAGCTCGATACGTCAAGGGCAGCAGCCCAGCTCGATTCCACTCTGGCGACCATTCCGCCTCTGGAGAACTTCATTCAGCAGGCTATTCACCGGCTCAGCGTACTCACCGGGCAGTTTCCGGGCGCTTTGACAGAGAGGTTGTCGCAGCCTGCGCCGCTGCCCAAGATTCCCAAGACTATCCACATCGGTCAGCCTGCTGAGTTGCTCCGTCGCCGCCCTGACATTCGTATTGCGGAACGGACTCTGGCAGCGGCTACTGCCCGTATCGGCGTTGCAACCGCCGACCTTTTCCCGCGTGTAGAATTTGTCGGTACTATCGCCCTTGAGGCCAGCACATTGTCGGGAATCGGCGCGGCGGGTTCAGACACCTTTTCCGCTGGTCCACGGATCAGTTGGGCAGCGCTGGATCTGGGTCGCGTGTATGCCCGCATCAAAGCCGCAGATGCCCAAGCCGAGGCCAGCCTGGCCCAGTACGAGCAGACGGTGTTGAACGCCTTGGAAGAAACGGAAAACGCCCTGGTGAATTATAACAG
>JBAZTN010000152.1:0-7404 GCA_041661895.1 Methylobacter sp.
AGGAATCTTTTATCAGGGGAATGGTGCATTTAACTTTAAACGTTTGTTCGTGCGCCAACCCGGACATAGTCATTAAAGTATACTCAGGCAACTCCATTTTTTTTGACTGCATTAATTCCTGCAATTGGGTTTTGGGATCTTTCTGCCAGTTATCCAAAGATAAACAATTCAGCTTCTCCGCAAATAACTGCAAGATCCATTGCTGGCAGGCATCCATACCCTGATCGTTATACAACGCGCCTATAATGGCTTCCAGCGCATCAGATAAAATAGAATCACGGCGAAATCCACCACTCTTCAACTCGCCTGAACCCAGCAGCAAATAATCACCAACTTGATGTTTTCTAGCTAACTCTGCCAGCGAACTCTGATTAACCAAGCTCGCCCTTAAGCGACTTAAAACGCCTTCACAGGCACCGGGGAACAACTCATACAGCTTGTGGGCGATAACAAATCCTAAAATTGAATCCCCCAAAAACTCCAACCGTTCATTATTATTAGAACTTGCACTCCGATGCGTTAAGGCCATGGTAAAAAGCTGAGGATTGTTAAACGCCAGACCCAGCTTTTTACACAACACTTCCGGCTTTCTTATCACTCCTGACCAACCTCGATAAAGTCGTTAAACTCGGCTAAAACGCTCAGATTACCGACCAGTTTTACCACAGTCTCATACTCGATCTGCACTTTCAGATAATTACCACTTTTGATGACTTTAATATCATCTTTGGTTACATCGTAGACATAGTTCATAGTGAAGCGTTTGTTTAAGTTATCCCTAACTTCGTATTCACCTTTTGTTTCAATATCAGTAGATTCTTTCAAAGCCGCCAGCGCACTCACTACTTTGCCGTGATCTATATAAATCGGCGCTATTTTGAGTACCAATAAAGTAAAGAAACCGATTAAACCAAGAATTAACGCGAGTGAGATTAAAGTTAAACCTTGTTGACGTTTAGGTGATAAATTCATTTTTTCTCCAAAAAATTCATTAAAATTGAAATAAGTGTAGCTTATTTCAACACCGTGCCAATACGATCGATGCCCACACCTTTATGCTGCCAGTCCCAGTTCATCCAGATAAAAAAAGCCTTACCTACCAGATTTTCTTCAGGCACAAAACCCCAGTAACGACCATCATTACTGTTATCGCGATTATCGCCCATGACAAAATAGTTGCCTTCCGGCACCACATAAACGCCTTCCGCTGAAGTCACTCCATCTCTGGTCAGAATACTGTGTTCAACACCGCTCAAATCTTCCAGCAAATGTTCAGCACCCGTCATATCCTCGCCTTGACCAACGCCTTGATAACGTCCCAATGAAACCTGATTAATAGGTGTACCATTGATATGAAGCTTTTTATTATAATAAGCCACTTTATCGCCCGGCAGGCCAATAATGCGTTTAATATAATCGACAGATGGCTGCTTGGGATAACGAAAAACCACGATATCCCCGCGCTTTGGCTCATTCAGTTCAATGATTTTTTTGTTCATAACCGGCAAGCGTATTCCGTAGGTGAATTTATTAACCAGAATAAAATCGCCTACCAGCAAAGTCGGCATCATTGACCCCGAAGGGATGCGAAAAGGCTCAGCCAAAAATGAGCGCAGCAATAAAACAATCAGCACTATCGGAAAAAAGGATCGCGCGTACTCTACGAGTACAGGCTCCTTTTTTTCATCAAAAGGAACGCCCCTGGATTTGAGTATTAACAGATATCCGCCCCAAATTACACCGGTAACTATTGTGGCAACCAAAAGAAAAAAGGAAAAATCAAAGTCCATATTTATATGTGTAGTTTGAGTAAAGGGTGAAAAAATTCTGCGTCATTCTTTGTTGAGCTGCAAGACAGCGAGGAATGCCTCTTGAGGAATCTCAATATTACCGACCTGTTTCATTCGCTTCTTACCGGCTTTTTGTTTTTCCAGCAATTTTTTCTTACGGCTAATATCGCCGCCATAACATTTGGCGATCACATTTTTTCGCATCGCTTTAACGGTGGATCTGGCAATAACCTTGGAACCGATGGCCGCCTGTATCGCAACTTCATACATTTGTCGTGGAATCAGGTCTTTCATCTTTTCAACCAGATCACGTCCCCGGTTGTTACTCAGATCACGATGCACAATGATAGATAAGGCATCCACTTTTTCAGCATTGATCAGGACATCCAGCTTGACCAACTCAGCAGGCTGGAAACGCAAGAACTCGTAGTCAAACGATGCAAAGCCGCGACTCACCGACTTTAAACGGTCAAAGAAATCTAGCACCACCTCGCTCAGCGGCATTTCATAATGCAAAGACACCTGCCTACCAACGTATTGCATGTCTTTCTGTACGCCGCGCTTTTCTATGCACAGCGTGATGACGCCGCCCAGATAATCCTGAGGAACCAGAATATTGGCCCGGATGATAGGCTCCCTGATTTCCTTAACGGTTCCCATGTCCGGCAATTTGGCCGGATTATCAACCATCAGAACCTGGTCATTCTGGGTAATGACTTCGTAGACAACGGTAGGCGCTGTCGTGATCAGGTCAACATCGTATTCCCTTTCCAGACGTTCCTGCACAATCTCCATGTGCAACATACCGAGGAAGCCGCAGCGGAACCCAAAGCCCAAGGCCTGGGAGGTTTCCGGCTCAAAGCTCAAAGAGGCATCGTTAAGATTTAACTTGTTGAGCGCCTCGCGCAAATCCTCATAATGATCGGAACTGACCGGATACAAGCCGGCGAAAACGCGAGGCTGAACCTTTTGAAATCCGGAGAGCTGTTCAGTAGCCGGGTTATCGGTCCAAGTGATGGTATCCCCGACCGGCGCGCCAAAAATGTCTTTAATGCCGGCAACAACATAGCCGACTTCGCCGGTATTCAAGAGGTCCTTTTCCAATCGCTTGGGGGTAAAAACTCCGACCTTCTCGGCGATAAAGGACTTGCCGGTGGACATGATAGTGATCTTTTGCTTTCTGCGTATACTGCCATGCATAACCCTGACCAGCGACACCACGCCCAGATAACTGTCAAACCAAGAGTCGATAATCAATGCCTGTAACGGGCCATCTATATCGCCTTGCGGCGGCGGAATCTTAAGCACCAGTTGTTCCAGCACATCCTGAACCCCCAAGCCGGTTTTAGCGCTGATCATCAGCGCTTCGTCGGCAGGAATACCGATCACCTCTTCAATCTCAGCCAGTACCCGCTCCGGCTCGGCAGAAGGTAAATCAATTTTATTCAGCACCGGAACCACTTCCAGCCCCTGCTCTATCGCCGTATAGCAGTTGGCGACGCTTTGCGCTTCAACACCCTGAGCCGCATCAACAACCAGCAGAGCGCCTTCACAGGCGGCTAATGACCGGGAAACTTCATAAGAAAAATCCACATGGCCCGGAGTGTCGATGAAGTTCAACTGGTAGGTTTCACCATCTTTCGCCTTAAAGTCCAGCGTAACGCTCTGCGCCTTAATGGTAATGCCGCGTTCTTTTTCAATATCCATGGAATCGAGCACTTGCGCCGACATTTCCCTGGTACTCAGCCCTCCGCATATTTGAATAAAACGATCCGCAAGCGTCGATTTGCCATGATCGATATGCGCGATAATGGAAAAATTTCTTATATGTTTTAAATCCACGTGTTATTTATCTAATTTAATTGCCAAAAAGACCGGATTGCCCTGCCGCTGAATCAAAATAGCGACCGATTGACCGGCTGGAAGTTTTTTAACTATTTTATCAAAATCAGCCACATCACGGACGATATTATTCTGAATTCGCAGAATCACATCACCACGCTGAATCCCCGCCTCTTTAGCAACACCTTTAGCAACCTCCTGCACTAGCACGCCATTTTTATTAACCAGTAAAGCTTCTCTTTGCACATCGGTTAAATCAATAACGCTAATCCCCAAGCGCTTATTGGCTGGTTGTGACGGCTGTTTAGCCTTAGCTAATTTCTCATCTTCATCCGGTAAAAGCCCTACTTTGAACTCTATGGTTTTATTCTCACCTTGCCTGATAATTTTTAACGTTGCTTTTTCATTTATAGGTGTTATTCCTACCATGGGAGGCAAATCTCCCGACGTTTCAATCTGTTGGCCGTTAAACTCGGTAATAATGTCGCCAATCTGCAGGTCTGCTTTGTCTGCAGGACTTCCTGGAATAATTTTAGAGACCAGCGCCCCTTGCGGTTTTTTCATGCCAAATGATTCGGCAAGTTCCCGCGTTACATCCTGTATCTGAACGCCTAACCAGCCATGCGAAGCTTTACCGCTGGCTTTTATTTGATCAACGACATTCATCACCACATCCATAGGTATGGAGAATGAAAGCCCCATAAAGCCGCCGGTACGGCTGTAAATCTGGGAATTTATTCCCACTACTTTGCCATCCATATTAAACAACGGCCCTCCTGAATTACCCGGATTTATCGCTACATCCGTTTGTATAAACGGCACATAATTCCCGCCGGGCAAGCTGCGCCCTTTGGCGCTGACTATGCCGGCTGTCACAGACTGCTCAAATCCAAAAGGCGAACCTATCGCCAGCACCCACTCGCCTACCTGGAGTTTGTTCGGGTCACCGATGGTAACAGCGGGCAAGTCTTTGGCCTCGACCTTTAATAGCGCAACATCGGTACGCGCATCGGTGCCGATCACTTTGGCTAACAGTTCCCGGCGGTCGGATAATTTGACCACGATTTCATCTGCATCCTTTACCACATGACTATTGGTTAACACGTAACCATCAGCCGAAATAATAAAGCCCGAGCCTAATGACGTTGTATCCCTTGGAACATATCCGCCGCCCTGCTCCTCTATAAAGCGCTTTAAAAACTCTTCCATTTCAGGAGGCATTCCCTCTGGCAGTTGCTGTTCTTCTGGGGCATTTTCAGCCTCAGGCGACGCTTTTTGCGTGGTGCTGATGTTGACCACGGCAACGCCATTGGTTTTTACCATTTCGGTAAAATCCGGTAATTGTGCCAAAACATTTTGATTAACCAAAACAATCAGAAAAAAACACCAACTAACTTTCTTGAGCATAAAACCTCCATTCAAAACCATTGATGAAACAATTTATATTACAAATCTTACTATCTACTTAATAGCAGCAATACTCTATAGGGTAATTGATATAAAAAATTGCTATCACACTAAAAAGCTTTATTATCCATAATCAATAACAACTAAGCCAATTTACAGCAATTTAGTACAATACCCTCTCATTTTGATCTGATGATTATCTTTCCTTGATGCCTTATTCCAAAAATTACGATGTCCTTATCATTGGCAGTGGCGGCGCTGGACTGAGTTTAGCGCTTAAACTGGCTGATCAGTCAACACACGTTGCTGTTTTATCAAAATTCGCCTTAACCGCGGGCAGTACCTACTACGCCCAAGGCGGCATATCGGCCGTTTTCGGTGCCGATGATTCTATTGAATCGCACATTGAGGATACTCTGGTTGCAGGAGCAGGACTTTGTGACCCTGAAATTGTAAGACTCACCGTTACCCACGGAAAAAGCTCGATCGATTGGCTGCGCCAGCAAGGCGTTATTTTTACAGAAGAAAAAACAAAATCCGGCGAAAAAAAACTGCACCTCTCCAGGGAAGGCGGGCATTCACACCGGCGTGTTGTCCATGCAGCGGATGCAACGGGCAAAGCAGTGTCGCTATCGCTCATAGAGCGCGCTCAGGAACACCCCAATATCGAATTGTTTGAGTATCATAATGTCGTTGAGTTAATAACAGCGTCAGGCTCCGATCAAACTGGGAAACGAATCTTGGGCGCCTATGTTCTAGATTCGAAGAAACAACATGTTAAAACCATAGCCGCACGCGTCGTGGTTCTGGCAACAGGCGGCGCAAGCAAAGCCTATCTTTACAGCACCAATCCGCAAAGCTCAACCGGCGACGGAATAGCCTTAGCCTGGCGCGCAGGCTGTCGCATCAGCAATATGGAATTCATGCAGTTCCATCCAACCTGCCTTTATCATCCCAAAGCCCAGTCTTTCCTTATTAGTGAAGCGGTAAGAGGCGAAGGTGGCAAATTAATCCTGCCTGACGGTTCATCTTTTATGCAGCATTTTGATCCGAGAGCGGAATTAGCTCCCAGGGATATTGTTGCCCGGGCCATCGATCATGAAATAAAAAAACGCGGCATAGACTGCGTTTATCTCGACATTAGCCACAAATCAGAACAGTTCATCCGCGAGCATTTTCCAACAATTTACCAACAGTGCCTTGAGTTTAATATTGACATCACCAAACAGCCCATCCCTGTCGTCCCGGCCGCGCATTACACCTGCGGCGGCGTGTTAACGGACAGTTACGCGCGCACTGACATTACAAATCTCTATGCCATAGGGGAAGTTGCCAGTACCGGTTTGCACGGCGCTAACCGTATGGCCAGCAATTCGCTACTCGAGTGCCTGGTCTTCGCTGATCGGGCCAGCGAAGATATTTTGCAGAAGCTTCCCCGCATTTTCCCCATTCCAGAAATCCCGGACTGGGATGAATCAAAAGTCAGTGATTCAGATGAGGAAGTGGTTGTTTCTCACAACTGGGATGAATTGCGCCGCTTTATGTGGGACTACGTGGGCATAGTTAGAACGGATAAGCGCTTACACCGTGCGATGAGTCGCGTGGAACTGCTAAAAAAAGAAATCGCTGAATATTACAGCAACTTTCGCGTTACCAGTGACCTGCTGGAATTACGTAATCTGGTCATTGTCGCCGAATTAATCATCCGTTGCGCACAACAGCGCAAAGAAAGCCGCGGTTTACATTTCACACTGGACTACCCGGAACTGGATAACAGCAAACCGCCGCAAAACACCATTCTGACGCCCGGACATCTACGCTAATGTCGCTAGAATCCTTCTAGCAGAAACTCAACTTCCCGAGCCGCCTTTTCACAATCTATAGCCGATTGCTCAACGCGCCGTTGCAAAAGAAATCCAATATTTAAACCATCGATGTCACGGGAAGCATACTCATTAAGAGGGCCGCATATTTGCTCCATATGCTGTTCAGCCCGTACTAAAGCATCAGAATTTTTGACTTCACCACCGTCCAATAACATCATAACCTGGCTGGTCATGCTGTTTTGCAAACGAAACCCTTCTTCCACATGACGGGCAAATTCTTCCCTTGACTGACCGTTTGCGCCATATCCAAAAAAAGGAGTCGCACACCCTGATAATATAACTGCAACAGCAATCATCATTAAGCTTCGAAGATTAACCAAATCCTTATTCCATATTACCATTTGACTCTTTAAACCACGTTTATGGCGCTCACTGATTAATTAGTCAATATACTATAAATCCAGCTTATCTGAATACGAAAAGTACAACATTCAGCCGAATACACACCGTTTTACGACAATAAAACTCCTTAATATTCT
>JBAZTN010000153.1:0-7338 GCA_041661895.1 Methylobacter sp.
ATCAGCAACTTCTTGAGAATTTTCACCTTGAAACAAGGTACAGTTTACCGTGACTCTAAAACCTTTGCCCAATGCCAACTTGATTGCTTCAACTGCCCGGTCAAAAACGCCTTCCTGACAAACAGATGTATCGTGCCTTTCTTGCATGCCATCCAGATGGACTGAAAAGGTCAAGTAAGGAGATGGCTTGTAATCGTCAATTCTCTTTTTCAATAAGAGTGCGTTAGTGCACAGATAAACGAATTTTTTCCGTGCAATAATACCTTCAACGATTTGCGGCATTTCTTTGTGGATTAGCGGCTCGCCTCCAGGAATCGACACCATGGGGGCATCACACTCATCTACAGCCAGCATGCATTCTTCAAATGAAAGCCGCTTGTCGAGGATATCATCAGGGTAATCAATTTTACCGCAGCCTGCACAGGCTAAATTGCAACGAAACAAAGGCTCAAGCATTAGAACCAAAGGATATTTCTTAACCCCTTTCAACTTTTGCTTAATCAGATAACTGCCTACAGTCAACTGCTGACGTAAAGGAACACCCACGATCATACCCTCCAAAAACCTAAATAAACTAATGATGGCCTAGTTATGAACCACCCTGAAACCACATAACTACGTGGAACAATAAGCGTGTCGCAATAAAACAACAATCGGACATTATTCACATAAATACAACCTTCTACAACTCACCATCAAGGAATATGAACAAGCCTGCCATATAATACAAGCGCTTACCTATTGTCGACTAGAATACTATCTTTTAACTAACGACTCCAGTTTTTACATTAAATTATGTATAACCCTACAAAAAGCACTACTTTATTTTAATTCGCTTAAATCCAGCATTAATCACTTAACCCACTGTTTACATAGTTAATAATTGATCTTTCATGATTACTATCCGTGCACATTAGCAACAAAACAACATTGCTTTGCAAAATACCAACAAACAGTCTATTATTGCCGCCACTATATTCACTTTTTAACTTAAAAAGCCCGCGGGTCGACATTAAAAATATCATGAGCGGAAATCAAATATCTCTGGATAATCCAAAATCACTCAGCAATTTATCTGATGATGAATTTCAGGCGCTTTTACTTGAAGGCGTTTCCAGAACATTTGCCTTAACCATTCCACAGTTACCCGAAAAACTCTACAGTGCAGTAGCCAACGCCTATTTGCTATGCCGCATTGTCGACACCATAGAAGATGAAGTCTCTTTATCACCTGAGCAAAAAAAACATTTTTGCTCAGAGTTTATTAATATCGTAAAAACGGGCGACAATTCAGAGTCGTTTGCCGTAGAACTTGCACCTCTGCTTTCCGAGCAAACCATTCCTGCTGAACACGCGTTGATCCATGTGTTGCCTCGGGTCATTCAAATCACCCATAAATTCGAACCCGACCAAATCGAAGCGCTGGCTTCCTGCGTAGAAACCATGGCGGAAGGCATGCCGATCTTTCAAGCCCAAGACTTGCATGCAGGACTTGCGACACTTGCCGACATGGACAGATACTGCTATTACGTTGCCGGTTGCGTGGGCGAAATGCTGGCTAAACTTTTTTGCCATTACTCCCCGGAAATAGCAAAACACAAAGATGAACTACTTGCCCTGTCAGTTTCTTTCGGCCAGGGACTGCAAATGACCAACATATTGAAAGATATCTGGGATGACGCACAACGTGGCGTTTGCTGGTTACCGCAGGACATTTTCACGGAGACAGGATTTGACCTTAAAAACCTGACGCCAGAAACCAATGATGAAAACTTCAGAAAAGGCCTGGAACATTTGATCAGTATTGCTCACGGTCACTTGCATAACGCACTGAAATACACGCAGTTGCTTCCAACCCATGAAACAGGCCTCCGCAATTTCTGCCTTTGGGCGTTAGGCATGGCCGTTTTAACTTTAAAAAAGATTAAACAAAACCTTGAGTTCAACCACTCTGACCAGGTCAAAATCACCCGCAACAGTGTTAAAGCAACAATTCTTGCCACCAAATTAACTGTCCGCAGCAACATTATGCTTACTTTACTTTTCAATTTAACGAGCCGTGGACTAAAAACTCCCGACTGGGCATATTCAACACAATTTGCTAAAGATTAAGCTAGATATTTAGGGTAGCACCATGTTTAACGAAGCCAATATAGAAATAGCAACAAGCAACACATTGAGCTCATTGAATACTTTTAATTCCATCACTCACGATCTCAATCAGGCCATTAGTAAAGCACAAGAAAAATTATTGAGCCTGCAGGACAAAGATGGTTTTTGGGTATTCGAATTAGAAGCGGACTGCACAATTCCATCAGAATACATCATGATGATGCATTATATGGGTGAAATAGACGAGTCGCTCCAGGCAAAAATAGCCAACTACCTAAGATCCCGCCAATCTGAGGACGGCAGCTACCCGCTATTTACCGGTGGCATAGGCGATTTAAGCTGTAGCGTAAAAGTCTATTACGCCTTAAAAATGGCCGGTGACTCTATCGATGCGCCACATATGACAAAACTGAGAAACTATATCCTCAGCCAAGGCGGCGCTGCAAAAGCCAATGTGTTCACGCGGATTGAGTTGGCAAAATTTGAACAACTGCCTTGGCGCGGCGTTCCCTACATTCCTGTAGAAATCATGTTATTTCCCAGCTGGTTCCCGTTCCATTTGGACAAAGTATCCTACTGGTCCAGAACCGTTATGGTGCCGCTGTTTATACTTTGCACCTTAAAAGCAACTGCCAAGAATCCGCATAAGATCGACGTATTAGAGCTTTTCGTTACCCATCCTGACGAAGAGAAACACTATTTTCCTGAAAGAACCTTGTTAAACAAAATCTTTCTGGGACTGGATTACCTGGGCCGCACAACGCGCCCACTCATCCCCAAAAAAATGAATGCTCTTGCGATCGAAAAAGCCAAGGACTGGTTTATCGAACGCCTGAACGGCGAAGATGGTCTGGGCGGTATTGCCCCTGCCATGATGGCAGCTTATGAAGCCATGTTGCTGCTGGACATGCCTGAAGATCACGAGCATGTCGTTACTGCGCGTAAGTCGATCGACAAGTTATTGGTTATCAACGAGCATGACGCCTATTGCCAACCCTGCTTATCTCCGGTTTGGGATACAGCACTTGCAACACTGGCTTTACAGG
The DNA here is from genome assembly GCA_041661895.1 of Methylobacter sp. Lineage (GTDB taxonomy): Bacteria > Pseudomonadota > Gammaproteobacteria > Methylococcales > Methylomonadaceae > Methylobacter_A. The sequence goes on from JBAZTN010000153.1 coordinate 3,159, forward strand.
AATCCGACAAAATGGGCAACGGTCAAAGCCTGACTCGCGCCTACGACTGGCTTAAAAGCAAACAACTCTCAGACGAGCCCGGCGACTGGAGAATATCCAAACCTGATTTAGAAGGCGGCGGCTGGGCATTTCAGTTTGCAAATCCGCATTATCCTGATGTTGATGACACGGCGGTAGTTGCTTTTGCCATGGCCGACTCCAATCTGTCGAACCTCGATGAATCGATACACCGAGCAACCCGGTGGATAGTTGGAATGCAATCCAAAAACGGCGGTTACGGCGCATTTGATGTTGACAATACCTATCATTACTTAAATGAGATCCCCTTTGCCGATCACGGAGCGTTATTAGACCCTCCCACATCAGATGTCAGCGCACGCTGCGCGATGTTGATGGCCAGAGTAGCGAAGGATCATGACGAATATCTTCCCGCTTTAGAGCGCACCATTGAATATCTACGTACCGAACAGGAAGCGGACGGTTCCTGGTTTGGTCGCTGGGGAACCAACTACATTTACGGCACATGGTCGGTACTGCTTGGACTGGAACAAACCAGTCTGCCTAAAAATGACCCAATCTATACTAAAGCTGCAAAATGGCTAAAAAGCGTGCAGCGTGAAGACGGCGGCTGGGGTGAAGATAACTACAGTTATCATGACACAAGTCATAGCGGAAAATATCGCTTTAGCACTGCATTCCAAACAGCCTGGGCTGTTTTAGGACTGATAGCGGCTGGTGAAGTCCACAGCCCGGAAGTAAAAGCAGGCATTGATTTCATCTTGCGCAACCAGCAAGCTGATGGCGTCTGGAATGATAAATGTTTTACCGCTCCCGGCTTCCCTAAGGTTTTCTATCTTAAATACCACGGTTACGACAAGTTCTTCCCGCTCTGGGCACTTGCCCGTTACCGCAACGAGCTTGAGTGCCGCGCCAGTTCCCGACTGGCTGGCGGCATACACACCATCCCTGGCGATAAAAAGTGATCACTGGAATTGTTGTCGCCTTACCGGAAGAACTCCGTACCCTGACTTCGAAAAGAATTGATAAAGGGCGTTGTGTCTTCATTGCCGACAAATTATTGGTCGCTTATTCAGGCGCTGGCCCTGAAAATGCACAAGCGGCGGCTGAGCTACTTGCATCCAGAGGCACAACCCAGCTGATCAGCTGGGGTTGTGCCGCAGCCCTCGACGACACACTAAAACCGGGCGACCTGACGCTGGCAGACACCCTAATGGATGCCGACAATACCCATATTGACATCGACTCTAACTTTCATCGTCACACCAAAAACTTACTTTCAAAATTCCTAACCGTCCACACAGGCTGCCTGGCTGAAAGTAAAAGAATTGTTTCATCCAGCAAAGACAAAAAACAGCTACAGTCAAAAACAGGCGCAATTGCATTAGACATGGAAAGTATCGCCATTGCCAAAGTTGCCCAACAACACGCACTGCCCTTTTTAGCTATACGTGCAATCGTAGATCCAGCTAGCATGGATCTGCCAAGAGCCATTAATCATTCACTTAATGATCAGGGTGACATCGTTTTAAGCAAATTATTATTATTTATCGCGCTACATCCTGCTGAATTACCAAGACTAATACGATTAGGCCTGCATTTTAATGCCGCGAAGAACACACTGAAATTGGTCGCAAAACACTTGGACAGCATGGCCTGTTTTGACCACTCAAACACGACAGCCTTATAAAACCAGGATGACGAACAAAGCGTCTTATTTTTCAAACTCTTTATTTGCTTGTGTAAACAACCGAGCATGAACATTTCTTTTATATTATTACTTCTTTAATTGTCCTACCTGCTTTTAGTGACAATAAAAGAACACACAATGAGGTAAACATGACTTTCAGCATCGCCGAACTTTTTGCGCAACATAGCACCGATAAATTTGATCTGCACGAACAGCATCTCAATAATCAAATGGTCAGAATGCTAAAGACCATTGGCTATGACCGTCATTACAAAAGAGCTGTCGGTCAATATCTCTATGACCAGGATGGCACTGAGTATCTGGACTTGTTAAGCGGCTTTGGAGTTTTTGCGATCGGCCGGAATCATCCCACTGTAATCAGCGCGTTAACAGAGACCTTGACTCTGGAACTGCCCAATCTGGTGCAAATGGATGTTTCTGTACTCAGCGGATTACTGGCGAAAGAAATTCTGAAAACTACCCCAGATAATCTCGACAAGATGTTCTTCTGCAATTCAGGAACCGAATCCGTTGAAGCGGCGATCAAATTTGCCCGCTACACCACCAAACGTGAAAAAATTGTCTTTTGTGAGCACGGCTATCATGGCTTGACCATGGGCGCTTTATCATTAAACGGCGAAGAGATTTTCCGCGAAGGTTTCGGCCCGCTGCTGCCGGGCTGCAGCGCAATTCCATTTAATGATCTGGACGCATTGGAAACAGCGTTAAGCAACAAAGATGTTGCGGCTTTTGTTGTCGAACCTATTCAAGGTAAAGGCGTTAATGTGCCGGACGATAATTATTTGCCCGAAGTTGAACGTTTATGTAAAAAATACGGCACATTGTTTGTAGCTGATGAAGTTCAGACTGGCTTGGGGCGCACTGGCGCATTCTGGGCAATCGATCACTGGAACGTTAAACCGGATATGATTTGCATGGCTAAAGCCCTATCAGGCGGCTTTGTTCCAGTCGGCGCAGTCGCCATGACGCACAAAATCATGGATACTGTTTTTAACCGTATGGATCGCGCTATCGTTCATGGATCTACCTTCTCCAAAAACAATATGGCGATGGCGGCCGGCCTTGTCACGCTGCATGTCATGGAAGATGAAAAACTGGTGGAAAACAGCATGAAAGTCGGCACAGACATCATCAACAGTCTGAACGCCATGGCTGGAAAATATGAGTTTCTTAAAGAAGCACGCGGCAAAGGCATGATGATTGCGATTGAATTCCAATCACCTAAGAGCCTGAAACTCAAAGCGGCCTGGGCTATGCTGGAAGCGGCTAATAAAGGCTTGTTCTGTCAAATGATCACCATTCCTTTATTTAAGGAACACCATATCCTGACTCAGGTTGCAGGACACGGCATGAACGTGGTCAAGCTGTTACCCCCGCTAAACTTAACGCAAAAAGACCGCGACACTATTGTCGGTTCATTTGATAAGGCCATTGCTGACACCCATCAAATTCCTGGCTCTATCTGGGATTTGGGTAAAAATCTGGCCGGTCATGCCTTGAAAAGCAAAAAAAGCAGCTAAGCAGGAAAGCAGGAAAGCATAATGAAAAAATTATTCCGATCAATTTTATTATTTTTAGCATTGTGTCAATCACATGGGGTTTCTGCTCATGCGGTTATCACTGATTATTCACTAAAAATAACGCCCATTCACACTAACCAGCCAGGCAAAGTAGAGCTTAGCTTTAATTCCAAAATCGAATTGGGACTGTCACAAGTTTTTCTGGTCAGCAAAGGTGATAAACATGAATTATTGCAAGTATCCAACGGCAATAAACAAGGCCAGATGATTGTCCATATTCCGGCACTAGCATCCGGTGATTATGCCCTCAGATTTAAAGTCTTCGCTGCTGATGGTCATTTAACAGAAGACGTTATCCATTTTTCCGTTTCACAATAGGTTTTAGCAATGGCCGGCATAGCTGATTTTCTTGATTCTCTTATTGGCGGGTTTGACCTGATTTGTTTTTCATTAGCAATCGGCAGCCTGTTCTGGGGCCTTTTTGTTTTGCGCCCTTGGAATCATAACGATGGATATAACGCAGTATTGCTGCAAAAAACCATCACCCTTCTATACAAAGGTGGTTTTTGGCTGGCTGCTGCCCAGGTTTTCAAAATTATTCTCAAGATATGGTTAATGACAGCCGTACTTGAGAGATGGCCATTTCCTGAGTTCGCCGATACTACCCAATTCATAGGCGGTATAGTTCGGGCAGTACTGACTGTGTTTTTGGCGGGTTACTGCTATCAGTATCTCAGCAAAAACCCTTTTTCAAAACAGCACTGGATAACCGCCAGCATCGTAGCCTTGCCCATGATTATTTCTGGCGCCTGGCTGGTGCATGCGGCGGGACGTTTTGAAAATCAGTTTATCTTAATGTCGCTGACAGTCATTCATCAACTGGCCGCAGCGGCCTGGATTGGCGGCATTTTCCATCTGGTCAACCTTTGGT
>JBAZTN010000154.1:0-7328 GCA_041661895.1 Methylobacter sp.
AACCAAAACTCTACCAGTTCCTGTTGCGACACAGGGTTAAGGCCGAGGCGCTTAATTTACTTCAATTTGGCGGTTTTAAACCTGTGGTGCATATTTCAGGCAAATATCCCGCCGTTAAAAATTGTCTTGCCATAGTGCTTCCAGTTTGCAAGCACCCCACCAATAGCAACGGAATTATAGTTTATGATCTCTCTGTTGATCCTGAGCCGATGCTATCTTTATCTCCGGAAGAAATTCAGCAAAGAATTTTTACCGCGACAGATGACTTATCGGAAGGTGTGGCGAGAATACCGTTAAAAACGGTGCATATTAACAAATGCCCGGTTTTAGCTCCTATTTCTGTGATCAGACCGGATGACGAGCTACGTCTGGAAATTAATTTAGCGCTATGTCAGGTAAATATTGAAAAGATTAAAGCAGTAACCGGATTAGCTGAAAAATTAGCCGAGGTTTTTAGTGGCCAGACCTATGACGAACGGGACTCTGACCCCGATCTTGAAATTTATAGTGGCGGTTTTTTCCCTGAGACGGATAAACAGAAGATGACTAGGATCAGAGTCATGCCCGTTGAACAATTAACTAAAGCTGCATTCGATTTTGCTGATGCCCGTTTACCGGAAATGCTGTTCAGATACAGAGCCCGTAATTATCCGGAAACGCTGAGTTCAGATGAGGCGCTCAGATGGAACGAGTTTTGTGTTAAGCGCTTAACCGGTCGTCAACCGGGCGCGGGAATTTTACTCGATGCCTATTTCAGTCGATTGCAGGAATTGCGCAGCGACAAAAATGTTAATCAGGATATCATTGACGCCTTAAATGTTTATGCGACTGAGAAAATGGAACGGCTTGGCATTACCAAATAAAATTTACCGTACTGGAAACATCCAAGATGAACCGTCCGCGCATAAGATGCGTTTAAAATGTGCTAAGCAGATGCTTGCATCGCTTAGTTGTCATATAATGTGCAGCTCAGTTTTTATGTTCCCATTAAGGAAATTAATATGAAAAAAATCACTTTGTTTGTTTCGGTTTTGTTGTTCCTTTTTACGGCAGTAGCCAATGCACACGGCCCTGTACGTCAAAAAGCCGAAGAAGAAATCACCATCAATGCACCCGCTGAAAAAGTATGGGCTATCATTAAGGATTATGGTGATTTGTCCTGGCTGCCAGGGGTAAAAAGCGTAACAGTAGATAAGGGCAATGAGAAGGGGTCAATCCGCGTTCTGACTTTAAAGGATGGCGGTACAATTACAGAAGAATTGAAAAAACATGACGATAAAGCCATGTCATATGCTTACAAAATCACCGATATGAGCACTGCAAAAACCATCACTCATGCCGGTGTTGAAGAAAAAGTGCCTGTATTACCTGTAGACAACTATGCAGCAAGCATTGATTTGACAGCTAACGGTGACACTACTGTCGTGTCCTGGAAAGCAGGTTATTACCGTGCCTACATGAACAACAATCCACCTGAAGAAATGAATGAAGAAGCAGCTAATACAGCAGTGACAGCTCTTTTGAAATCAGGATTGCAAAATCTGAAAGCTTTGGCTGAAAAATAAGGTCCATTAGTGTTTCAAGTAAACTTTAAGGCTGTAGCGATTTGTATCGCTACGGCTTTTTTATCTGCACCCCTTGCCGCTGCACCTTTTGCTTACATCAGTAACCAACTGGGAGACAGTGTTTCTGTTATCGATACTGAAAAAGGCAAGGTGGTTGATACTATTGTTGTTCAAGGCAAGCCTGCCGGCGTCGCAGCTTCACCGGATGGCAGCAGGATTTACATCAGTACGCCGGAAGCTAAAGGGTTTGCCGTCTTAGATACAAAAAAAGGTGAGGTCATTGCCAATGTTGCAGTCAATGACGGGACACTAGGCATTGCCGTTGGCTCCAATGGTAAACGAATATATGTCGCGGACTGGTACAAAAATACTGTTTCTGTAATCGATGCGGACAGTCTGAAAATCATTAAAACTATAGGCGTAGGTGAATCGCCGTCAGGCTTGGTAGTCAGTCCTGATAATCGTTGGTTATATGTCGCCAACCGAATCAGCAATTCTGTTTCCCAGATCGATCTTAATAAACTGACGATCAAAAAAACGGCTCAGGTTGGCACGCATCCATTTGGACTCACCATTGATTCCAGAGGTGAGAGAATTTATGTCGCCAATGTACAAAGCGATGATGTAACAGTTTTGGAAACTGCGCGTATGCAGCCTATCGCGACAGTGAAGGTTAATATGCTGCCCTATGCAGCAGCATTGGCACTCAATGACAGCCGCCTGTTTGTCACTAATCAGGATGACGGTTCTGTTTCGGTCATTGATACGGAAACATTAAAAGAAATCGGTTTGATTACGGTGGGTGAAAAACCCGAGGGTATTAGCACTCATTCAGATGATCGACATGTGTATGTGGCTAACTGGTTTGATAGCAATGTTTCGGTGATCGATGCCAGAACCTTGAAAGTGATTGATACTATACAAACTGGTGAAGGTAGTCGTGCATTTGGACAATTTATTGGCAAGTAATATCCAGATTTGATAGGTAGGGCAGGCAAAAAACTGTCCACCCTACTATTTAAACAATTCCGATATACTTTTGCACTGTTAATACAAAACGTATCAAAAGTTCCCTTCAATCAAACTTCCTCTTAAATGTCGGCACCGAATCAACTTACTGCTCCGCTTCCCTATTTTGCTGATAGTTCAGAACTATTTTCCGCAATTTCCGGTAAAGCCTGGGCGGTTTTTCTGGATAGCGGTTATCCATACAGCAATCAAGGCCGATATGACATTATCGCTGCTGATCCTGTGTGCACTTTAGTCACGCATGGCGACACTACGGAGATTACCCGTAACGGCGTTGCTATAAAATCCACTGAAAACCCGTTTGATCTGGTTAAACAACAACTCCTGCCCGATTATACAGGTTTTGATGAGTTGCCTTTTAATGGCGGAGCCATCGGTTATTTCTCGTATGATTTAGCCCGCCGACTGGAAACGCTTCCTGTCATTGCCGAGGATGCAGAACATATTGCCGAAATGGCGGTAGGGATCTACGAGTGGGCGGTTATTGTCGATCATCACCAGCAAAAAAGTTATCTGGCAGGGCGGCATTGCGATGCGCGAAAATGGCAAGGCTTAATAGAACAGTTCAGCAAGTTGCCGAAAAAACAGGAACATGATGCATTTAAGGTTGTCAGCGATATTAAATCCAATATGGACAAGGATTTCTATGTCCAGGCTTTCAACCGGATTAAACATTATCTAAAGGAAGGCGATTGTTATCAGGTGAATCTGGCTCAGCGGTTTGTTGCTGCCTGTGAGGGTGATCCGTGGACGGCCTACCAGTCACTACGTAAATTAAATGCTGCACCCTTCAGTTGCTACCTGAATTTACCCGAGGTGCAAATCCTAAGCTCATCGCCTGAGCGTTTCTTGAAGCTTACCGATAATGTTGTTGAAACCAAACCCATTAAAGGAACACGGCCTCGAAAACAGGATTATTCGGAAGATCAGCAGCAGATTAAAAACCTGGAAAGCAGTAAAAAAGACCGGGCAGAAAACCTGATGATTGTAGATTTGCTGCGCAATGATATCAGTAAAACTTGCAAGAAGGGTTCTGTAAAAGTGCCGGTGATATTTGATGTGGAAAGCTATGCAACCGTACATCATTTGGTTAGTACCGTAACCGGTATACTGGCGGAAAATCAGCATGCACTGGATTTGTTAAAAAGCTGTTTTCCGGGCGGCTCAATTACCGGCGCACCGAAGATTCGTGCCATGGAAATCATAGAAGAGCTGGAACCCAACAGACGAGGGATTTACTGCGGCGCCATAGGCTACATCGGTTTTAATGGCAATATGGACACTAATATCGCCATCAGAACACTGGTGCGTTCAGAAAACACCATTCGTTTTTGGGCTGGGGGTGGTATCGTCAATGATTCGGTTGCCGAAGACGAATTTCAGGAGTGTTTTGATAAAGCAGCGGCAATGCTTAATTTGCTGCAACAATTGACGGTAAAATGATTGTTGTAAAGCTTGGCGGCAGTCTTACTCAGTCAGGAGCATTGATTAAATGCTTGAATACTATTGAGCAAAAATATCGGGGCAGGGCGGTGGTCATTGTTCCTGGAGGCGGCGCTTTTGCTGACCAGGTCAGGATGGCTCAAGACCACTGGCAGTTCGATGACAAAACAGCTCATGCCATGGCGCTATTAGCGATGCAGCAGATGGCCTTGTTATTAAAAGGGCTTAAACCGGATTTTTCTATAGCCGGTTCAGTGAGTGCTATCCATGAACAGTTAAATCAGCAGAAAGTTGTAATCTGGTCTCCAGATATTGTTGAGCTTGATAGCGGCGGTATTCAGGCCACTTGGGATATAACATCGGACAGTCTGGCGGCATGGTTGGCTAAGACGCTTTCGGCTAAGGAGCTTGTCTTGGTGAAGACTGCTAATATTGATGGTCGCCTCAGTGTGCATGAACTTGCCGAACAAAACATTGTTGATAAATCGTTTTGCAATTTTCTGGCGAATAGCTCTTTTAAGATAACTATAATTAATGAACAAAGGTTCTAATGGCCGACTATAATAAATCCTCACAGATCGATCTTGCGAAAAAATTCTTAGATTTAATAAGTGGTTTTTTCTCAAAAAAAATCAGATCTGTTTATTATAGTGCCAGAGAATCCATAGGCGAACATAAGCGGGATATAGTTGTCTCTCAGGTTGAACATGCCTGTATGGGGCTACAGGAAACCCGGGATGAGTTTGAGGATGCATTGGAGCGATTTAAGACTTTGGTCTGCGTAAATGAAACGTCGTTAGATCATAAATATAATCTGCTTAATAGGCAATATCAGTTTTGTTGTTCTAAATCCGATACGGTAAGCGCCAGAATTAAGGCGATAGAAGAGGTGAGCGAGGCGTTATTTTTAGAATGGGAGCAGGAACTTGATGAATATACGAATCGCACTTTTCGCGCTCATAGTAAACAGCAGCTAAAAATAGCCAGACAAAATTATTCCCGGCTGATTAAATCCATGCGGAGAGCCGAAGCTAAAATCCATCCGGTATTGGCAGCATTCAAAGATCAGGTCTTATACTTAAAACACAACCTTAATGCCCAGGCTATTGCGGCATTAAGGCATGAGTTTATTGAAATCGGTATCGATATTTCTCAGCTGATCCAGGCGATGGAACAGACCATTGCCGAGGCAAGCCAATTTGTTTCAGTGTTAACTAATCAAAAAGCCTTGCCTGGTAGGTGATTATGTGTAATTCATAGACATCCTTTCAATATAATTGTGAGGAATGAACAGAGAAATTCAGCAACGGCTTAAGTGGGTAAGTCTCTATGAAGAATCAAGAGATGCAGGTTTTGTCTGTCGGCGATGCGGCATTTCCAGACCGGCCTTGCGGAAGTTGGCTACGTGTTATCAGCTAAACGCTATTGAAGGCTTACGGAGCCATAGCAGACGTCCTCTTCACTCTCCCAATACCAAAGCCAGTGATCATTATGAGAAATTGATCTTAGACTTGATAACTCAGCGTAATATCTAGGTGCAAGAAGGATTCAAAGTGAGTTATTGCGCCAGCATACCCTGTCTTTGGGATTGGCAACAATCCATAATCCCGATTCAGTAGCCTCGTTTAATGTGGCTTGCCTGACGGCGCAACCACCTTCAGAGATTAGTGATTCGCTGCGTAAATTTGTTGAATTTCTTTATATCGGCTTGCCGCTTCAGCTAAAGCCGCTTTAGCCAATTCCGTCTCGTTGTTCTTGAAGGCGGTACGGGCTTGCTTCAAAACATTGCTGGCTTGATTCCTTTTTACATCAAGCACGTTATTGGCAATATCTTTTTGCAATTGACGGGCATCGCTGACCATCTCTGCCAGCACTTCGTTGTCCGTGCTATTGTTCGCAGCAGCGATAGTTTCATCGACTTTAGCCATGGTATTTTCAATAGCCGTTTTAACATCTTCATAGGATGGATTCACCACAGCGGAAGCGGTAAATGACATGGTTGCTATTGATACGGCCATGACAGAAGAAACCAGGATTTTGTTGAATGTGTTCATGCGATAAACCTCACAGTTGGTAAATAAAGTATTTCTACGTAACGAATAAAATGAGCTTTTGGTTAAGAAAGATTCAAGCAATCGCTAAGTTGGATAAAGTTTAACACAACAAATCCTAATTAGTACTATTAATCGTTCTAATGCGGACTATATTTTTGTTGGCCTTCCTTTTTCCCCCACCGTTTCCACTGGCGTTTATTAAGATACTGTTCATTTATCAATTATTTATATCGTTTTCAGGTATTCCTGTATGCACGCTTGATGGCCTGGTGACTTCGTTTGATTTGAGTTGCAGGATCGGCAAGTCGTACAAGAAAATAAGCAAAACACTTTAATAGTGGGAACTTGGCACCTTCAGATGCCAGTGTGGTAAGGTTTTAAGATGAATATTCCTCAAGTACCGTAAAAAGCTTGAGGAGAGTCTTGATTAGGATTACTATTTAGTTCTAACTAGAACTAAATAGGTGTAGCTGCTATGTCTTCTCCATCCGCATTTCCCACCGTACTACGCGAGTTAGTACGCACACATCAGACTTTTTTAACTTATGCTGCCATCCATGCGCACACGCTGGATCTGACGCTGACCCAATTCGATATTATTTTGACATTGGGCAATGCGTTCGGTATGACCTTCAAGAGGCTGGGCGAGAAAACCTTAATTACTAAAGGGACGTTAACCGGCGTAATTAACCGCCTGGAAGATAAAGGGCTGGTTCAACGGATTGCCTCGAAAACGGACGGCCGCAGTCAGGTTGTGCGACTAACGGCGGAGGGAACGGCCTTATTCGAACGCACTGTTCCCGAGCATCTGGACTATATTCACCAAATATTCAAGGGTTACTCTCCGGAAGATATTGCGGCGCTGGAAGCGGCTCTGCTGCGGCTGCGTAAGTCGGTCTTTGCCGCACGCTGCGATGGCAGCGGCAAGCTTGCTGATGGAACCGATGGCTGGTGCGCCAAAGTTAATGATGTCTGTAAAAATTATCAAGACAGTCACCGCGTTTGTTAAAGTGGGCAGAAGGAGAGGGCTTCTATCGCTGCGAGACAGGAGTCGAGTAGTCCCCAGAAGCGATAGTGCATGTGTTTTTACGCAGCGTTTTGTGCGGAGTGAAAATGCAGGTTTTTCGAAATCGCGTCGAGTCATTGGGATGATGTGAGCCACCCCTTGTTGGGTGGCGAACGAGAGACGCAGGACGGCTGGGGCAGCCGCAGGCATTAGCGGTCGGGTGTTTTTTGA
>JBAZTN010000155.1:0-7203 GCA_041661895.1 Methylobacter sp.
AACAGATCGTGATTATTGAACGGCTTGTGGACCAAACCGCAGCTGAAGGCTTATATGGACTGCAGGATGCGAATCTGCTGTTAGCCGAAGCCTTGCGGGAAACAGTTAAAGAAGGCCCGGTTGCAGCCGATGTGGATTTTCTAACGATGCTTTCCGGTTGGTCTGAGATGATAGACAGCTACCGTAAACAACCGAAGATTGGAGCAGAGGCCATTATTAGCTTCCTTCGTCATCCGATATTGAAAATACCGATGGAAGATGATGAATTTGCAATGCTGCAAGAGCAACTTGCAACAGAGATTTTTACAAATAGATCCACTCAAGAACTTTCGGATAGCGGTAACGTTCCTGCTTTGGCGCCCCTCACTGATCAGGGCGTCAAAGCAAACGGCGAAGAATTCTCCGGGCCTGTATCCCGTGTCGCACAAGAACTTGTGGATTTATTGCTGCTGGAATCTGAACTAGTTCGTTCTTGCTTGCAGGATATTATCATCAGCGATAGGGAATCGGTGCTGAATGGTTTGCAACAAGCAGGAGACGAATTAGAGCGTTTTGCCAATGCAGCCAAAACCGCAGGATTTGAGGGACTGGCGCGGATTTGCACTCATGTTAACGCAAATATGCAACGCTTCCTTGAACAGGTCGATCTCTTTACAAGCGAGCGCCTTGATCTTTTGCTGGAATGGCTGGGACAGGTTCAAGAGTATTTGCCTTTATTCAATGAAAGCAACGCGGGGCAGCTTGTCGTCGCCGGATTAATGGACGAGCAATGGGATTTGCCGCTGTCATTCGACGAACTGGCGGCTATACTGCTGCAAATTCGCTCCGAAAGCTTGGCCGTAGGAGATCAATTTGAAGCTGCGCGCGTGGAAACTGCCACCGACGAAGATGTTTCTATCGCCCTGCCGGGTGATGTCAATCAAGAACTGTTGGAACTTCTATTGCTGGAACTTCCAGTGCATACGCAGCAATTTTCTGAAGCTGTGCAACGCCTGCAATCGAATGGTAGCGAGAAAGATGTGGAAGTAGCCCAGCGGGTTGCACATACGCTTAAAGGTTGCGCGAACACGGTAGGCATAAAAGGAATTGCCGTATTAACCCACCATTTGGAAGATATCTTGATTGCCTGCGCCAGTGAGCAAAAGCTTCCCGGTCGGGCCTTAGCCAACGCGCTCATTAATGCATCCGATTGTCTGGAAAACATGAGCGAAGCACTCTTAGGTTTTAGCTCACCGCCGGATAACGCAAAAGCCGTTCTGCAAGAAATCCTCGATTGGGCGAACCGAATCGATAAGGAAGGCATGCCTGACTCGCAAACCGAAGAAATCCTGCCTGAACCCCAAGCGACCTTCGGCGATACGGGGGAAACTATTGAGAAATCAACCATGGAACAGTTGCAGACGACCATGGTGCGGGTGGACGCCGAACAGATCGAGAGTTTATTCAGACTTTCAGGCGAGAACATCATCCTTAACAGTCAAGCTCAAGAAAGTTTGCGTCGCATGGAAAACCAGCTACAGGCCATGCAGATGCAGTTTGCATTGTTGCAGCAACTCGGAGCGGAATTGGAACAATTAATCGACCTTAAAGACTTGACGGGGCGTTCTTTAGGTTTGGATGGCACAGGTTTCGACGCTTTGGAAATGGACCAGTATAACGAACTCCATACAGCGAGTCGGCGCATGGCCGAGGCTGCTATCGACGCACGAGAAATCGGGTTGGATATTAATAAGGAATTGGAGCAAGCCAACGAGGTATTGCAATATCAGCAACGTTTAGCGATCGATGCACAGGAAGTGGTGATGCAGACGCGATTGGTGCCGGTATCTTCGATTGCGCCTCGTCTGCAAAGAAGCCTTAGACAGACCTGCCGTTTGACCGATAAGCAAAGCGATCTGGTATTAACGGGAGAAGAATTGCTGATCGATGGCGATACGCTTAATGCGATGGTTCATCCGCTGATGCATATTTTACGTAATGCAGTTGATCACGGTATTGAAAGTGAGAGTGACCGTCTATCCAAGGGTAAACCTGGTACCGGACGGATTGTCATCAGTTTTGACCTGGAAGGCAACACGATGTTAGTTCGTTGCCAGGATGATGGGCGCGGCTTGGATTATGACGCTATTAGAGCGGCAGCGGAAAAAAGAGGCGTAATACAGCCTGGACAGGAAGTTTCTGAAGAAGAATTGAAGCGCTTTATTTTGCGTCAGAATTTCTCAACCCGCACTGTCACAACCCAAACATCGGGCCGAGGGGTCGGTATGGATGCAGTGTATGCCCAGGTCATCGCCATGGGCGGAACGCTGGCTATGGAATCAGAATCAGGTTGTGGCATGACGATAGAATTAAGGATACCGTTACCTGTTAGCTTGATCTATGCGTTGTTAGTGAACGTTGGCCAGTACCGGATTGCAATTGCCAACAAGGGTATCTCGCAAATCTATTATTCCGGTGACATCCAGTTAATCACCGAAGATGACCAAGAAAAGCTGTTGTTAGAGGGCATTATCTATTCGGTAGCAAAGCTCGATAATCTGCTCCATATTCCTGGACATCGTAAACAGCAGCGTCCTTATGGCGCCATGCTGTTGGTTCAAAATGAAGAGAAGACCACAGCCGTACTGATTGATTCTGTAGTCGACACCAGGGATGTGGTGATCAAAAGTTTGGGTAAGTACATCGGTAAGATTCCTGGCTTTATCGGTGCCACCATCTTAGGTGATGGTACTGTGACACCGGTTCTTGATATGCCTGAATTATTGCGTGCTCCGGCTAGAGCGATAAATAGCATTTATACCAATCCCATAGACATCGAAGAACCTGAATCTATGATGCCAACGATTATGGTGGTGGACGATTCACTAAGTCAACGCCGAGCTTTGGAGCAACTATTATCGGATGTCGGCTATAAGGTACGTACCGCCCGAGACGGTATTGAAGCGGTGAATCTGCTTGCTCAAGTTAAACCTGATTTAGTGCTGACTGACCTTGAGATGCCACGCATGAACGGCATTGAATTGACCGCGCATATTCGTGCCCAATCCAGCCTAAGAAGGTTACCTGTGATCATGATTACGTCAAGAACCACGCAAAAGCACCGTCAAATGGCCGAGGAAGCAGGTATCGATTTCTATCTCGCCAAACCGGTGCGCGACGAAGATCTGTTAGTGAAAGTGCGTAATCTACTGGAGAAAGCGGCAGACAAAGAACGCAAAATTGCGTAACAGCAAATCGATAATCCATCGCAGGATCACCCGGGAATATGCGATGGACGGATTGAATGATGATTGATACGAAGTTTGGAAAAACTCATTTACATTTCTATTATGGAGAATCGGAACAATGCAATTGCCTATTAAATTATTTGACCTGAACAGGTTAACCCTCGTTCAAAAATTGACAGCGCTGGGCTGGGTGGCGGTAGGCAGCTTGTTGTTCATTGCCGTAGGCTATGCTACGTTGCGTTTCGCGGAAAATAAATTTGAAGACACTTCGCACAAAACCATCCAGTTCGGCGACCTGATCGCGCAAATTGAAATTGATGGTATGCAATTACGCCTTGACGAAAAAGACTTTTACTTGAGGAAAGACTCCAAGTATCTAGAACAACACGCCGAGGCGCAAAAGGGACTTTTTGAAGCCATTAACAAAGCCCGTGAATCGGCGCCGGAAAGCCTTCGCCCCACCCTTGACGAAGTCCAGAAGGATTTGACCGATTATGCAGGCTTTTTTAAACAAACGGCGGATCATCTGATTCAAGTCGGTCTTAACGAGGACATCGGTTTGCAAGGGCAACTGCGTACAGCTGTGCATAACGTGGAAGATATTGTGACTAAGCAAAAGGAATTGTCCTTGAAGGTATCCATGCTACAGATGCGCCGTCGTGAAAAAGATTACATGCTCCGCGGCGATCTGGTTTATATGGAAAAAATGGCGGCCGAAAGGAAAGTTTTCGCCAGTGCCCTGGACGAGGCCCGCCTGTCGCTTGAAGAGAAAAATAAAATTGCAACGCTAATGGACGAATATCAAAAAGGTTTCGAAGCCTACGTCGCCGGCGACCAGGCTCAAAAAGCTGCCGCCGAATCGGCGCGCGGCGCATTCCACAAACTGGAGCCGCTGCTCGACCAGCTTGTTAAAGAAAAGGTCGGATTACTCGCCACTGCGGAAGCATCGTTAGCCCAATCCCGTACTATCGGCAACCTGATCTTTGCCGCGGTCATTTTATTAGTGATGCTGTTGGTTTACGCGACCGTGAAAATCACTATCCGCAGCATTGTTAACCCAGTGAAGCACCTGATGAAGATCGTGGAAAAGATAGCCCAAGGCGACACCATAGCCCGCGCCAATATCCAGAGCTTTGACGAGATCGGCGCCCTGGGTCGCCAGTTCGATATAATGTTGGATCAGCGAGAGGCGAGCAACGCCGCGATACAAAAAGAGAATGAAACGCTCAACAACTCCATTATCGAACTGTTGCAGGCGGTGGCGAAACTTGCGCAAAGAGACTTGACCGTCATGGCGCCGGTGGCGGAAGATATTACCGGTTCGCTCGGAGATGCTTTGAATCTGCTCTCTTCCGAGACCGCCGAGGTTTTGAACCAAGTAGTGCAAATCGCCGGAGACGTGGCCAAGGTTTCCCGGCAAGTGAAAGCCCAGTCCGATACAGTTATTAACATTGCTGCGGAAGAGAAACGTGAAGTAGCACAGTCCGTCTCCGAGCTCAGTGCGGCCTCCGAGGCCATGCTGGATATCGCCAAGCTGGCGCTGTCTTGCAACCAGGCTGCAGCGAAAGCCATCCAAAATACCGATAAGGCGCAGGAGACCGTATTGGATACGGTGCAAGGCATAACATCTATTCGCAACACTATCCGCGAAACAGAAAAACGGATCAAACGACTCGGCGAACGTTCGCAAGAAATTGGTAGCGTGGTAACCATTATTAACGGTATCTCCGAACGCACTCATATTTTGGCACTGAACGCATCCATGCACGCGGCCTCAGCCGGTGAAGCCGGTAAAGGTTTTGCTGTGGTTGCGAACGAAGTACAAAAGCTTGCAGAAAACGCGCGTGAAGCCACTTCGCAAATTTCCAGTCTAGTCAACAATATTCAGGTAGAAACCGCAGACACAGTAACTACCATGAATGACGCCATTAGCCAGGTAGTGCGCGGAACTGCACTTGCACAACAAGCAGGTAACGAAATGCGAGAAACCCGGGACACGACCGCCGTTCTCGTGCAATTGGTGCAACGCATCGCCGAGAGCTCCAAGCTTCAGGCCAAAACTAGCCAGCGGTTGCAGGAGCGTGCATTGCAAATCCAAAAGAGTACCGATCAAACTTATGATCAGTTACAGGCTCAAGGAGTCCGGACGGATAAGCTGGAGAGCTTATCCTCTGGTCTTGTGCAATCGGTAGGGGTATTTACCCTGCCCAAGAATGAGATGACGAACAGGATTGAGGACGAGGATTCTCAATTCAACGAATCACTGATTGAAAATCTTGTTTCTGATCATAAGATATTATGGACGGAATTCACTGACATGATGAAGTCCGCTAAAAATGATAATTTTTTTGAAGCCAATAGATTACTTTCTTCATTCAGCACAAAATTAACGGAACATTTCCAGGCTGAAAAGGATGAGCTTCATGTGTACATAGATTTTGTCGAGAAAATGATGACCTCTGAAGACAAAGAATCGATAAAGGGGTTCGATGATGAAATACATAAAATCGGATATGCAGTGAAAAATCTGATCGATAGATACACCAATCACCCTGTGTCTGCAGCGAATAAAGATACATTTATTAAAGAATTCATCCACGCTGGTGCAATGTTGGGTGATCGTATTAAACGCGAAGAAAGAATTTTGTATCCCGTGTACGGCAAGTACGGTAGATTGAGTTAGGGCACTCTATGCACATCGGTTAGTTGCACTATTTAGTTAACAAGCCGGTTTGATTTTGCCAAACTCCAGTTTTTTAGTATCTAAATCACAACAAAAAGTTAGGCGCACTGGTCAAACGATAGAGAATCAGAATCAAGCAATATCGAAACAACTTGAAACTGTGTACATATTAAAGTGCAGTTTCAGGGTGCTTCAATCCATTGGAAATGCTCTTTTAATGCGATGGTCGCGCGTTCGAATCGCGCACGACTAACCATAATATATTGAAAATACAGATGTTTATCTGTTTTTTTTATGCCTGTCGTTTTGTGCCGTGTTGTGAGTGTGGTAAATTTATCACGGCCCCTACATTGGTTTTGTCGCAGATATTCATACCAGATTACAGGTTTGCCTCACTACCTAAAAATCCATCGTAGTATGGAGCAGTATATTTTGCTTATGCAAATTTCAAATGAAATTTCATTCTAGTTAGACGGAATTAATGAAGGTTACTTGCCAGTCTGAAAGTCAGCCGACAAAAACTTCCCATAGCCAGCCGCTTCCATTTCTTCTACCGGAATGAATCGTAATGCAGCCGAGTTGAGACAATATCTGAGTCCAGTTGGTTTCGGGCCATCATTGAATACATGACCTAGATGTGAGTCACCATAACGGCTGCGAACTTCCGTGCGTGGAAAAATCAGCAGAAAATCCTCTTTTTTAATGATATTTTCAGGCACTAGTGGACGGGAAAAGCTGGGCCATCCCGTGCCTGAATCATATTTATCCTTGGATGAAAACAGTGGTTCACCACTGACTATATCTACATAAATACCATCCCGTTTTTCATTCCAGTAGATATTGTTAAACGGCGGTTCCGTGGCTTCTTCTTGCGTCACCTGATATTGCAACGGCGTAAGCGTTTTGCGTAAAACCTCATCTGCTGGTTTGCTGTATTGAGTCCTGGTTTGTTGCTGTCCAAGTTTTAAATGTAAATCATTGCCCCATATTTTTTTCAGATATTGATCCCGACCTGAGTTAAGGCGATAGTACTTATATTTAATAGCTTTCTTTTTGTAATAATCCTGATGGTATTCTTCGGCTGGATAAAAAGCTTCAAACTTCCTAATTTCGGTAATAACGGGTACTTTGTAACGCCCCGATTCATTTAATAACTTGCGTGAATGTTCAGCTTTTTCTTTTTGTTCTTCGGTGTGATAAAAAATCAAAGTGCGATACTGTTCACCTCTGTCAATGAATTGTCCTTCATTGTCGGTTGGATTAACCATGCGCCAGAAAGCATCCAGCAAGGTA
>JBAZTN010000156.1:0-7178 GCA_041661895.1 Methylobacter sp.
CCAATCATCCAAAAGCGGTCATTTATAAAATTGCCAGCGACCTGCTTTCAGCTTGTGCCAATCTCAAACTGGTTGATAAGTATGATATCTATCAGCACCTGATGGCTTATTGGGAAGAAGTGATGCAGGACGATACGCATATTATTACCATTGACGGCTGGAAAGCTGGCAAGGAAATAATCCGCTTACAAAAAGAAAATAAAGGCAAGAAAAAAGAGATTGAAGGACTTGTCGGTCTTGAAGGTCGCCTTATCCCGATCTCTTTGGCTATCAAAACTTATTTTACCAAAGAGCAGAAAGCTCTTGATGATTTGAACGCTACCCTTGAACAGGTCGGCGTTGATATGGATTCGCTCAAAGACGAGCATGGCGGTGAGGAGGGTTTGCTTGAAGAAGTGATTGATAACGACAAAATCAGCAAGGTCAGCGTTCTTAAACGTATTAAAGAAATCAAAAATAGTGCAGACGATGCCGACGAGCTTGCCGTTCTTGAAAAGTATTCGGCTTTATTTGAGAAAGAAGCTGACACTAAAAAAGCTATCAAGGACGCCGAGAAAGATTTGGAGAAAAAAGTGCTGGTTAAATATCCGACTCTTACCGAAGAAGAAATCAAAACCTTGGTTGTTGAACGCAAATGGATGGATGAGTTGTCCGCTCGAGTTTTGGGCGAGATAGATCGTCTCTCCCAGACTCTCACCGACCGTGTCAAAGAATTGGCCGAGCGTTATGCCGAGCCAATGGCGGAAGTCACCAGTGAAGTGGAAACGCTTACCAAAAAGGTTGAAGACCATCTCGCTAAGATGGGATTTAAGCTTAAATAATATGGCAAATTTAACCACGAATGAAAAACAAATACTTGAGAAGCTATTCCAGATGAACGGTGGTTATGTTTTGAATTTCTCCGATAGGACTATGGGCGAGTTTTTTAGAGATGATGTCGGCATGGATATTTATAGTAAAAAGTACCTGTACAATAGTGGATCAAAAGCTAACCGTTTGAGAGGTTTGTGGTTGAATGGTGACGATAAAGTTGTCGGCAAGAGCGTTGCTAAATTACTTGAATATGTTGAGAATCAAATCCTTATAGACAATCTTAAAAAGGAAGACTTTCCGGATGACAGAATGAAAGCTGGTAAAAATGTTGCTGAGAGATTGTTGGGTAAAAAAACGGATAAGAAAGAAAACAAGTCCGAAGCCACATTCAAAAACGGCAACATCAACATTCTTTTACAGAAAGATATTTTTGACCACGTACAAAAACTTTTAAATGACGGGCATTGTTTCAATGCTGTTGAGGAAGCTTACAAGGTTGTTAGAAAAAAATTGAAGGATGTTTCCGGCAAAGAAAAAGCAACTGATGCTTTCAACGCCATAAATTATGACAAGATTTTTGGTCACCAGCCCGTTGATGATGCAGAAAAAGACTTTTTCGAAGGTATTAAGTTTTTGCATATGGCCATTCAATTTTTGAGAAACGAGAAAGCTCACACGCCAGCTCGTGATTTGGATAAGAATTTGGCGATTCATTATATCTCCCTTGCCAGTTTGGCCTACGATCTAATTAACAGGAAATAATATGACAACAACTACGCAAAAAATTCCATCAGGATACAAACAAACCGAGATCGGCGTGATCCCGGCGGATTGGGATGTCAAAAAGCTAGGTGATCTTGGCGAAATAAAAATGTGTAGACGAATTTTTAATCACGAAACTAAAGATGTGGGTATAATCCCATTTTATAAAATTGGAACATTTGGAAAAGAAGCTGATGCTTACATACCTCAGGACTTATACGATAACTACCGACACAGGTTTTCATTTCCCAAAAAAGGCGATGTATTAATTTCTGCAGCTGGCACGATAGGTAGGACGATAGTTTATGATGGGATACCGGCATATTTTCAGGATTCAAACATAGTATGGATTGATAACAACGAAGAGCTGATTTCCAACGGTTATCTGTATTATGTTTTTCAAATTGTAAAATACAACACTGAAGGCGGAACAATTCAACGGTTGTACAACAGTATTTTAAAGAGTACTAAATTTATTTGTCCTACCAAGCCTCAACAAACTGCTATTGTCTCTATTATATCCGATACAGATGCACTGATTACAAAAACCGAAAAACTAATCCAAAAGAAAAAGAATATCAAACAGGGTGCGATGCAGGAATTACTTACAGGTAAGCGTCGCCTCGCCGGTTTTAGCGGTAAATGGGAAGTAAAAAAATTAGGAGAGATTGCACAGACTACTAAGGGACAGGGATTATCAAAAGGAAAATTATCTTTCTCGGGAAAATATCCGTGTATTTTATATGGCGAATTATTCACCACTTATCTTGAAATAATAAGGAATGTTTACAGCAAGACCGATTTTGAAGAAGGTGTACTTTCAAAAAAGGGTGATATTTTAATCCCTGGATCGACTACTACAACTGGTATTGATTTAGCAAAAGCGTCAGCGTTGCTGTTTGATAATATTTTACTTGGTGGCGACATTAATATTATTCGTAAACTACAAAATGTGTACGATTCAATTTTTCTTGCTTATTGCTTAACACATATCTATAAAAATGATATTGCTCAAAAAACAAAAGGAATAACCATTCACCATTTGCAAGGAAAAGATTTACTAGATTTGGAGATTGTAATGCCGGAAGAGCCAGAACAAACCGCTATCGCCACTGTCCTCTCAGACATGGATATAGAAATTGAAAAACTGGAATCACAACTCACAAAATACCAAAATATTAAACAAGGAATAATGCAGACACTTTTAACAGGCAAAATAAGATTACTTACAAAATAACAATATGGAAACACTAAACACAACTAAAGTCGGCCAGCTGGAACGCAAAACACAAGATCGTATTGTGGCTTTGTTTCGTGATCGGCTCGGCTATGATTATCTCGGTAACTTTGAAGATCGAGAAGAAAATAACAATGTTGAAGAGGTTTATTTGCGCTCTTTCCTTTTGCGATCCGGCCATAGCGAAACCCTGATCGGTAAAGCGATTGAGAAGTTAAAAAAATGCACCAATCGTCCGCAGATGAGCTTATACGATCTCAACAAAGAAACTTACAGCTTGCTTCGCTACAGTGCCAAAGAACGAGAGAAATTGGGAGAGCATAAACAGGATGTTGAATTTATCGACTGGGAACATCCAGAGAATAATCATTTTGCTATTGCCGAAGAAGTGACGATCAAAGGCAACCGCACCAAACGACCGGATATTGTCTTGTATGTAAACGGCATTGCTGTTGGCGTGATTGAACTCAAGCGAAGTATTGTTTCCGTGTCCGAAGGTATTCGACAAAACATTGGCAATCAAAAAGAAGAATTTATCAAAACATTTTTCGGCACGATTCAGCTGGTAATGGCCGGCAACGATACCGAGGGTTTGCGTTATGGCACGACTGAGACTCCCGAACAGCATTATTTGTCTTGGAAAGAGACCGGCCTCGGCAGTGAGTCAAGATTGGACCGAGCCATTTTGCAGATTTGCGACAAGAAGCGACTTTTGGAAATCATCCACGACTTTATTGTTTTTGATAGCGGTATAAAAAAGACTTGCCGACACAATCAGTATTTTGGTGTTAAGGCCGCTCAAGATTATGTGAACCGTCACGAGGGCGGAATTGTTTGGCATACGCAAGGAAGTGGCAAGAGTTTGACGATGGTTTGGCTGGCCAAGTGGATTCGCGAGAATATCAACGATGCTCGGGTGCTTTTGCTTACCGACCGCACCGAACTGGATCAGCAAATCAAACAGGTTTTTGACGGTGTTAATGAAGAAATATACCGAGCACCAAGTGCCAGAGATTTATTGGATGAATTAAACAAAAAAGATAAATGGTTGCTCTGTTCGCTCGTGCATAAATTTGGCCGAGTAAACGGGACCGGCGAGCTTGATGTTGATGATTATCTTTCCGAGATAAAGAAAAATCTCCCCAAAGACTTTTCTGCCAAAGGTAATTTGTTTGTGTTCGTGGATGAATGTCATCGCTCTCATACCGGCAAACTGCACGAAGCCATGAAGGAACTTTTGCCAACGGCTACATTTCTTGGTTTTACCGGCACACCACTTCTCAAGGTTGATAAATCAAACAGTATCGGGGCTTTCGGGCCGTATATCCATACTTATAAATATAATGAGGCCGTGGCCGACAAGGTGGTTTTGGATTTGCGTTATGAAGCTCGTAGAGTTGATCAAAGTATCAGCTCCCAAGATAAGATTGACGAATGGTTTGAAGAACGCACTCAAGGGCTTACCGATGTTGCCAAAGCCGAACTCAAGCGACGCTGGGGTACGATGCAAAGTTTACTCTCGTCTCGATCACGATTGGAGAAAGTGGTTTTTGATATCTTGGACGACTTCTACAAAAAGGATCGTCTAGCCAGTGGTCGTGGCAACGCCATGCTCGTGGCCAGCAGTATCTATGAAGCATGTCAGTACTATGAGATTTTCCAGACAACAGGCTTTACCAAGTGTGCCGTGGTGACTTCGTATGAACCCGGTGCTTTGTCTACTGATACTCGCGAATATGCGGTCTATCAGAAAATGCTTAATGGTAAAAGTACGGAAGATTTTGAGAAAGAAATCAAAAAGAAATTTATTGAGACTCCGGGACAGATGCAACTGTTGATTGTGGTTGATAAACTTTTGACTGGTTTTGACGCACCACCAGCTACTTATCTCTATATCGATAAGAACATGCAGGATCACGGCTTGTTCCAAGCTATTTGTCGTGTGAACCGTTTGGATGGTGAGGATAAAGAGTACGGCTACATTGTGGACTATCGGGACCTCTTCAAGAAGCTAGAGAAAGCTGTCGGTGATTATACTGCCGGTGCTCTTGAGGGCTTTGATAAGGAAGACGTGATGGGACTTTTGAAGGATCGCATGGATGAGGGCAAAAAGGATTTGGATGAGGCAATGGAAATTGTGAAAGCTCTTTGCGAGCCAGTATCTCCGCCCAAAGATTCAGCAATGTATATCCGCTATTTCTGCGGTGATGTTGAAAATCCATACTCTCTCAAAGAAAACGAAATCAAACGAGTGAAGCTTTATAAATCAGTTAGTCATTTGCTTCGTGCTTATGCCGACTTGGCTAATGATATGTCTGATGCCGGTTATACCAAAGACCAAGCACAAGCGATTGAGCGAGAGGTTAGACATTACGAACAAGTACGAATGGAAGTTAAACTTGCCAGCGGTGACTACATTGATCTCAAAAAATATGAACCTGCTATGCGAGTTTTGATTGACCGTTATATCTCGGCCACCGAGAGTGAGAAGTTGTCGGCGTTTGACGATATGACTTTGGTGGACTTGATCGTGAAAAAAGGTGAAGACGCTCTGAATGATTTGCCGGATGCGATTAAGCAAAGTCAGGAAGCCGTGGCCGAAACGATTGAGAACAACGTCCGCAAGTTGATCATTGATGAGATGCCGACTAACCCGAAGTATTATTTGCGAATGTCCGAACTCTTGGATGAGTTGGTGAAAAAACGCAAACAGGCTGATGTTGAATATAAAGAATATCTAAAGCAGATCGTAGCTTTGTCCAAGAAAGTTAAAAACCCAATGGACGAGTCGGTGGGTGCAGAGATAAACACTTCGGCCAAGCGAGCTATTTATGACAACCTTGGTCAGGACGTAAATAAAGCGGTAGCTGTGCATGAGGCTGTGATTGCCTCACGACAGGCCGACTGGCGTGGCAATCGTTTGAAAGAACGAGCCATTAAGATTGAAATCAAAAACGCTTTGCCCGAAATCACGGACGAGGAATTGAAAAACCTCTTTGAGATTATCAAGAATCAAAATGAGTACTAATTCTTATCTACAACTTGGCAGTGTTGAAGCTCTGGTCGTCCGCAAGCCGATCAAGAATTTGCACCTTTCGGTTTTGCCTCCTAACGGTTGGGTTCGCGTAACTGCACCGGCCAACATGAAAGACGATGCTATTCGTACCCTCTTGGCTTTGAGATTGCCATGGATCAAGAAACAGCAAGCCAAATTTACCGGTCAAGAAAGACAAACTAAGCGTGATTATTCATCCGGTGAGAGTCATTACTTTTTCGGCAAACGCTATCGCCTCGAGGTGGTTTATAAAGACGAGACATCGGCCGTTACTCTGAAAGGCAAAAACAAGATTATTTTACAGGTTCGAACAAAGAGTCCGGCGATCAAGCGTCGAGAAGTGATGATGGACTGGTATCGCAAAGAGTTGCATGTGATTGTCGGCGATCTGATTACCAAATGGCAGAAAAAAATGGGCGTAGAGGTTAAATTTTGGGGTATCAAGCAGATGAAGACTCGTTGGGGTACTTGTAATCACAAGCGAGCTCGAGTCTTGATAAATTTAGAGCTGGCCAAAAAGCCGATCGCCTGCGTGGAGTATGTCGTAGTCCACGAGCTCTTACATTTGATTGAGAAAAAACACAGCGACAAATTTGTTGCTCTGATGGCAAAGTATATTCCGAAATGGAAAGGCATAAAAGAAGAACTGAACAGCTTTATTTTGTCGTATGAGGAGTGGAAGTATTAAACGCTATATGAAAAATTTTAAGAAATCTATCACTAAATTTAAAGAATCCTTGTCGGATTTTAGAATAATTACAGCAAATCTAATGATGCTGATTAAAACCGCATTTTTAGGTATCTTAAGTGCGGAAATATGGCACTTGTCTATTGCTATTTCAAATAAGGTGAGTGAGTGGATTTTTATCAACAACCACGAAAATGTAGCCATAAAATTATGTATAGTCGGTGTCATTTTGTTACTCACATACCTTTTGGCACGAGGTATTTTTTCTGATGCAAGAAAAATTATCAGAAGTGGTCGCATTGATGTCCTCGCCGCTTTTGCTTTTGGAACATGGTTAAGTATTGCTTGGGGCGGTTTCCTTTCAGTTTGGGATGCGCGCATTCTCTCATCATTAAATATTACG
Source organism: Methylobacter sp. (assembly GCA_041661895.1). Taxonomy (GTDB): domain Bacteria; phylum Pseudomonadota; class Gammaproteobacteria; order Methylococcales; family Methylomonadaceae; genus Methylobacter_A. The sequence continues at coordinate 6,959 of JBAZTN010000156.1, forward strand.
CAAACACTAACGATCATTTCCGGACCTTTCATTTTGGGAGTGCTTGTGATGGTGAGACAGCTGATATTAATTTGGAGTGAAAAGAAGAGAACATCCTCATTTATTACAGATAAGGAATTAGATAAAAAGGAAGCAGACCTTCTTAATTTTTCAGGAAAAGCAGAGAGATTTGCAGAGCAGGTATTTAACGGTGGGTCTCCCGAGAGTTTTGTATTTGGCG
>JBAZTN010000157.1:0-7168 GCA_041661895.1 Methylobacter sp.
CATCAGCAGTATAAGGCATATCTTCAATTGGTCTAATCATGGAAATAACACCTTTATTTCCATGACGGCCGGCCATTTTATCACCAGGCTGAATACGCCTTTTAACCGCCAAATAAACCTTGACCATTTTCAGAACACCTGGCGCCAAATCATCGCCCATGGTGATTTTTTTACGCTTGACTTCAAATTTTTCATCAAAGTCTTTTCTTTGTTGTTCTACCTGACCGACAACGGTTTCCAGTTGAAGATTGATATCTTCATCCTTCATACGAATTTTCAGCCATTCGGAATGCTTCAAGCCATTAAGGTAAGCTTGCGTAATTTCAGTTCCCGCCTTTAACTGACCAGGACCTGATTGAGCGACTTTTCCAATTAGCAGTCTGGCAACACGAGCAAAAATATCTTCTTCAAGAATTTTAAGCTGGTCATCAAGGTCTTTTCTGTAACGCTTGATTTCTTCCTGCTCAATATCCAGAGCCCGCTTGTCTTTCTTTACACCATCACGGGTAAATACCTGAACATCAATAACCGTACCTTCTATGCTTCCAGGTACACGTAATGAAGTATCTTTAACGTCAGCAGCTTTCTCTCCGAAAATCGCACGTAATAATTTTTCTTCTGGCGTTAATTGGGTCTCGCCTTTTGGGGTTACCTTACCCACCAGAATGTCACCGCCTTTAACTTCAGCTCCGACATAAACAATCCCAGACTCATCTAATTTGGACAATGCTTCTTCACTAACATTAGGAATGTCCGCAGTAATTTCTTCCGGGCTGTGCTTTGTATCACGCGCTACGCAAGTTTTCTCTTCAATATGGATCGTGGTGAAGCGGTCTTCTTTAACAACACGTTCTGAAACCAGAATCGAGTCCTCAAAGTTGTATCCATTCCAAGGCATAAAAGCAACCAGCATGTTTTGCCCTAATGCCAACTCACCCATATCCGTAGACGGTCCATCTGCCATAATGTCACCGGCTTTAACGATGTCGCCCGGTTTTACCAATGGTTTTTGGTTGATACAAGTATTCTGATTCGAACGGGTATATTTAATCAGGTTATAAATATCAACACCTGGCGTACCTGTTTCAGTCTCCGTATCGTTTACGCGCACCACGATTCTGGCCGCATCAACCGCTTCAATCTTACCGCCACGAGCAGCAACCACAGTTACGCCCGAATCTTTTGCAACCGTTCTTTCCATGCCTGTTCCTACCAACGGCTTTTCAGCTCTTAGCGTTGGTACGGCCTGGCGTTGCATGTTTGAACCCATCAACGCACGGTTAGCGTCATCATGCTCTAGGAACGGAATAATGGAAGCCGCTACCGATACAATTTGCTTTGACGACACGTCCATGTACTGCACGGTGTCAGACATAGCCAACGTAAATTCATCTTTATGTCGGCATGAAACCAGACCTTCAACCAGCTTACCGTTAGCATCTACGGCAACACTGGCCTGCGCAATGACAAACTCACCTTCTTCGATAGCCGACAAATAATCAACATGATCTGTAACTTTACCATCGATTACTTTTCTATAAGGCGTTTCCAAGAAACCATAATTATTTGTACGCGCATAGACTGATAATGAATTTATCAAGCCGATGTTTGGTCCTTCAGGTGTCTCAATAGGACATACACGACCATAATGCGTTGCATGTACGTCACGAACCTCGAAGCCTGCACGTTCTCTTGCCAAACCACCAGGCCCTAATGCAGAAACGCGGCGCTTGTGTGTCACTTGTGATAATGGATTGTTTTGATCCATAAACTGTGACAACTGACTGGAGCCGAAAAACTCTTTCACGGCAGCAGAAACAGGTTTCGCATTGATGATTTCCTGCGGCATCAAGCCTTCTGAATCAGCCAAAGTTAAACGTTCTTTAACTGCCCTTTCAACACGAACCAACCCAACCCGGAATTGGTTTTCAATCATTTCACCAACTGAACGAACGCGTCTGTTGCCTAAATGATCGATATCATCAACATTTCCATTGCCGTTACGAATATCGATTAACTCTTTAAGCACATCAATGATGTCTTCTTTAGTTAACGTGCCAGGCCCAGTTATTTCTTGCCGACCCAGTCGACGATTGAACTTCATCCTTCCCACAGTAGATAAATCATACCGTTCATCTGTAAAAAACAGATTCTGGAATAAATTTTCTGCTGCTTCTTTGGTTGGCGGTTCACCAGGACGCATCATCCGGTAAATTTCAACCAGTGCTTCCAATGTATTAGTGGTCGTATCTAGTCTCATCGCATTAGAGATGTACGGCCCCTTATCTAAGTCATTAACAAACAGGGTATTTATTTCAGTAATACCACTTTCAATGCTTCGATCTATTATTGCCAAAGTAAGCTCATCGTTTACACTAGCAACCAGTTCACCTGTAGATTGATCTATCAGATTATGACCAAGAATCTTACCAACCAGATAATCCTTTGGAACTTCAACTTCAGTTAAGCCGGCTTTATTCATTTCACGAATATGCTTAGCCGTGATCCGACGACCTTCTTCAACTAGAACCTGATTATTATTCTTAATATCAAATGCTGCAATTTCGCCACGCATACGCTCAGGAACGATATGGAAAATGCATTTTTTATCACTAATAGTGAATTTGTTGGTCTCGAAGAAAATATTAATCATTTCTTCGTTATTAAAACCTAAACTTCTAAGCAATATGGTTGCAGGTATTTTTCTGCGTCTGTCTATTCGAACATAAACACTATCTTTGTGATCGAATTCAAAATCTAGCCATGATCCCCGGTAAGGGATAACACGTGCATTAAATAACAACTTTCCTGACGAATGGGTCTTTCCTTTATCGTGATCAAAGAAAACACCTGGAGAACGATGTAATTGAGAGACAATAACTCTCTCTGTTCCATTAATGACAAATGTTCCATTGTCCGTCATTAAAGGCAGCTCACCCATGTAAACTTCTTGCTCACGGATGTCCTTGACTACCTTGGCATTAGCCGAGGCTTCTTTATCATAGATAACCAAGCGAACCAACACCCTTAAAGGTGCGGCATAAGTAGCGCCTCTTTGTTGGCACTCTCTTACATCAAAAACAGGCTCCCCCAATCTATATTTAACGTATTCCAGTACAGCATAGCCGGAATGACTTTCAATAGGGAAAACACTGGAAAATGCAGCATGCAAGCCGCTATCTTCTCGCTTCTCGGCTGAAACGCCTGATTGCAAAAAGCCAGCATACGAATTAATTTGCGTTGCTAATAGATAGGGAACATCTAGTACTTCAGTACTTTTCCCAAAGTTATTTCGAATACGCTTTTTTTCGGTAAAAGAGTAGGACATATCGCTTCCAAACCTTTTCGTCATAGAAAATTTTTTACTGTGCAATTATGCAAACAGTAAAAGGCCGGCGACAAAATTGCCGCCAGCCATACTTAATAAAGGCGTTAGCCTTAATCTGTTGTTGTCAAAATTATTTAATTTCGACGGTTGCGCCTGCTTCCACAAGCTGATTTTTACAGTCTTCTGCTTCTGCTTTTGATACGCCTTCTTTCAGTGTTGTTGGAACACCTTCAACTGCGTCTTTAGCTTCCTTCAAGCCCAAGCCAGTAATAGCACGAACCGTTTTAATAACAGCAACTTTGTTTTCACCGAAAGATGTCATAATAACATCAAATTCAGTTTGTTCTTCAGCAGCAGCAGCAGCTACAGGTGCCGCAGCTACAGCAACAGCAGCAGATACGCCAAATTTTTCTTCCATCGCTGATATTAAATCAACGATTTCCATAACGCTCATCTTTGAGACCGCTTCCAAGATATCTTCTTGCGAAATTGCCATTGTGTATTCCTCTTAAATAATAAGTTTTAAACTGGTTTCTAAAAAGCTTATGCCGCTTCTTTCTGGTCTCTGACTGCAGCCAAAGTGCGAACAAATTTCTCTGTAGGTGCTCTCATTACAGACATCAATAGAGCAATGCCTTGATCACGAGTAGGCAGACTGGCTAGTCGAGCAAGCTCGGACCCACCAAAAGACTGTCCACCAATAGCAACAATCTTAGTGATTAATTTGTCATGACTTTTGGCAAAATTACTGATTAAACGCGCAGCAGAACCAGGATCTTCCATCGAAAATGCAAGCAATAACGGACCAACTAGCCCGTCTTGCATACATTCAAATTCAGTTCCTTCAACCGCCCGTTTCGCCAGAGTGTTTTTTACCACACGCAGATAAACACCTGTCTCTCTCGCAGTTTTACGCAGTTCGGTCAATTCCGTAACTGTCAATCCACGATATTCTGCTGCAATTGCAGAATAGGCTTTAGCGGCGTATTCAGCGACTTCTTTTACGACAGCTTTTTTGCTATCTAAATTTAGTGCCACAACTTACCTCCGGTAATTTTCTGGACTACATATCCAGATCTAATAAAACGTATCCAGTAGATACCCCTTACGGCACTTTTCCCCAGTTTTCAGGTCCAGCTTCCGTCTACGCAGGAAATATTAAGTCTCGCAACACCTGCGGTCTTTGACGGTTACCGATTAAATCGGCAACCCAAAGTCTTTTGTAATTTTTACATCGAAAAACTACTTTGATCAAGCCACAAACCAGGCCCCATTGTTGAGGACAATGTTATCTTCTGAATGTAAATACCTTTTGCAGCAGTCGGTTTTAGTTTCTTCAAATCTGAAATTAACGCTTCCAAATTACCTTGAATAGCAGCAGCATCAAAAGTAACCTTACCCAACGTGCAATGAATAATTCCTGACTTATCAGTACGGTAACGAACTTGACCTGATTTAGCATTTCTAACTGCTGTAGCAACATCAGCGGTCACAGTTCCAACCTTAGGATTAGGCATTAAACCTCTAGGACCTAAAATTTGACCTAATTGACCGACAACCCTCATTGCATCAGGAGATGCGATGACAACGTCAAAATTCATTTCGCCTTTTTTTACCAACTCACCCAAATCATCCATACCAACAATGTCGGCACCTGCTTCTTTTGCGGCATCGGCATTAGGACCTTGAGTAAAAACTGCTACTCTTACTGTTTTACCTGTTCCATTCGGCAACACTGTTGCACCGCGGACATTTTGGTCCGACTTGCGAGGATCCACGCCCAGATTTACGCTAACATCAATACCTTCGTTAAACTTTGCTGTACCTAGCTCTTTTAATAGCTGTACTGCCTCGGTAATTGAATACTGTTTAGTTTTATCAACTTTCCCTTTGATAAATTTCGCTTTTTTTGACAACTTAGCCATTATAATCCCTCCACAGTCAGACCCATGCTGGTCGCACTGCCTGCAATTGTTTTTATTGCTGCTTCTAGGTTCGCCGCATTCAAATCTTCCATTTTTGTTTTGGCGATTTCTTCCAATTGTGCGCGAGTTACTGTACCCACTTTCTTTGTGTTTGGATTACTGCTTCCACTTTTAATACCCGTAGCTTTCTTCAAAAGAATTGAAGCTGGTGGTGTTTTTGTAATAAAAGTAAAGCTTTTATCACTATAAACAGTAATAACAACAGGCAAAGGCAATCCTTTTTCTACATCCTGTGTTTTAGCGTTGAATGCCTTACAAAACTCCATAATATTCACACCACGCTGACCCAATGCTGGACCTACCGGAGGACTTGGATTCGCTTCGCCTGCCTTAACCTGCAGTTTTATATATGCTGCTATTTTCTTTGCCATGTTTTACTCCAAATATGGGTACAAACGCTTTTCAGCTCCCCTAGACACAAAAAATCACTGCCTTATTCAGACAGTGATTTTTCAAATACAAAAACCTAAGTTTAATTAACTTTTTTCTACCTGCCCAAAACCCAACTCAACAGACGTTGAACGACCAAAAATGAGGACAGATATTTTTAATTTACTTTTCTCGTAATTAACTTCTTCAACCACGCCATTAAAATCCTTAAATGGCCCGTCAATAACCCTAATTACCTCACCAACCTCAAACATAGTCTTGGGGCGGGGCTTATTCACGCCCTCTTCCACTCTAGTAAGGATAGCTAATGCTTCTTTTTCCGATATTGGCGCAGGACGATCCGAAGTACCACCTATGAACCCAAGAACCCTAGGCACGTCCTTCACCAAATGCCAGGTTTCATCGGTCAACTCCATTTGAACAAGCACATATCCAGGGTAAAACTTTCTTTCACTTTTGCGCTGCTGCCCCATGCGCACTTCAACAACTTCTTCGGTCGGAACCAGAATCTTGCCAAAATACTGCTCCAAACCTTCTCTTTTAATTCGCTCTTCTAATGCTTGCTTAACTTTGTTTTCAAAATTTGAGTAGGCGTGAACAACATACCAGCGAAGAGCCATCTTACCCACCCTGCCCAGTCAAAAGCCGAACTCCCCAAAAAAGAGACATATCCAGCAACCACAGAATCAGTCCAACAATAAAGACCATCGCAAACACCAACAATGTAGTACGCATGGTTTCTTCACGAGTAGGCCAAACAACCTTTCTGACTTCCTGCTTGGACTCCAACACAAACGCCCAAACATTCCTGCCTAACTCGGTAGTAAGCATTACACCCACCACAACCAGCATCAAAGCCACCAAGCCTAGAACTCGGTATAAAAGTAGAACTTCGGAAAAATAATAAAATGCAGCCACACCAGCAGCCACAAAGACAACGGAAAATACTTGCTTTACAACATCAAAAACTGATGTCGATGCTTCTGCCTGAGTGCTCATGTGTTTTTTCTGTGACAATAGAAATATTGATATACTTTATCTGAATGGCAGGCCAGGAGGGTCTCGAACCCCCAACCCGCGGTTTTGGAGACCGCTATTCTACCAATTGAACTACTGACCTATTCAGACAAGCCTTACATAAAACGTTATATTATACTATATAGATTTACTATTCAAGTATTGATGCAACGACGCCCGCACCTACTGTACGACCACCTTCACGGATTGCGAATCGCAAGCCATCTTCCATGGCAATCGGTGAAATCAGTTTTACTTTTACTGCAATATTATCACCAGGCATCACCATTTCAACGCCTTCTGGCAACTCAACAGCACCGGTTACGTCGGTTGTTCTAAAATAGAACTGTGGACGGTAGCCATTAAAGAACGGCGTATGACGGCCGCCTTCATCTTTGGATAAGATATAAATTTCAGAGTTAAAGTATGAATGTGGCTTAATTGTGCC
>JBAZTN010000158.1:0-7140 GCA_041661895.1 Methylobacter sp.
CAATCCCATTCCCATACCGTCTGATTTTGTGGTGTAAAAAGGCGTTAATATTTTTTGTTGTTGAGCGTCATCAATTCCTGGCCCGTTGTCTTTTATTCTGATTTCTATAGCATTATCGTTAATCAACTTAGTCTGGATGGCTAATTGTCGTTGTGTTTGTTGTGGCAGGGTTTTTAAGGCGTCAATGCTGTTTTTGACCAGGTTTATGATGAGCTGTTCTATTTGTATATTATCGACATAGACCGTAGGAAGGTTTTTTGTCAGTTCAAATTTTAGTTTTATATTGTTGGGTTTAAATTCCGCAATACATAGACTGATAGCATTATGGATCAAGGTATTAATGCTGGCAGTGGTGCGATGTATTTTTTTAGACTTAACAAAATCTCTCATGCGGTGAATTATCTGACCAGCTCTCAGGGCCTGTTGGTGGGTTTTTAACAGAATTTCACTAATTTGCTCCAGATCAGGATTTTCACCCCGAATAAAGTTTAAACAGGCCTGTGTATAGTTAGCAATCGAAGTCAGCGGCTGATTAACTTCATGAGCAATGCCTGAAGCCATTTCACCCATTAGTCCAAGGCGGGTAACATGGGCAAGTTCATCTAGATGCTCTTTATCTTGTTGTTCCCTGTGTTTGCGTAAACTCACATCGCGTACAATACCGGTAAAATAGTTTGTTTTATCTATTGAGAATTCCGCTATGGATAGATCCAAGGGCACAGAAGAGCCATCTTTGCGTATCCCCTCAAATTCTTTGATTTGACCAATATTTTTTAACATATAGGCCTGCAAATAATCTTTCAAATTGTGTTGAGTTTTATTTCTCAGCGATAATGGCATGAGTTTTTTGATGCTGCATCCGATCAGTTCTTCTTGGGTATAGCCAAAAATTGTCTCTACTGCGGCATTGACCGATACTATGTTGCCAGACGTATTAATAGTGATAATGCCTTCTATTGAAGCATTGAAAATGGAGTTCAGTTTTGCTTCCCGTTCCAGTAATTGATGCTTGGAATACTTGAGTTCTTCAATCTTTTTCTTTAAATTCAGGTTGCTTTCAATAAGCTCACTGGTCTGTTTAAGAATTTTTTCCTCCAGTTTCTCATTAAGGCAGAGTATGGTTTCTTGTGCTTGTTTACGTTCGGTAATGTCATTAATTGTTAAGCAAATTTGCAGTTCATTTTTATTATTATAATTGGCAATCCCTCGACATTCTACATAAATGGACGTGTTGTTGTGGTTACAGTCTTGTAATGAGCAATTGCAAAGACCAAAGCCTTGACAGTTCAGGTGAGGGGACGTGTTATTGATGCTGTTGAGTTTGAGGATCAGGGTTTGATCGGTTTGCGTTGTTAAAAAACCCTTGATGAAAAAATTATAATTATCCTGATCTAAAGGAAGAATGAATTCCCCCAGCTTCTTGCCGATAAGATTTTTTTTGGAATTACCTAATAGATACGTAGCAGCAACATTGACCTTTTGGATAATGCCTTCTTTATTTAGAGTCAGATAACCTGCAGGCGATAAATTATATAATTGTTCGTATTCATCACGTGACGCAATGAGTTCTTGGTGCGTTCTGTTGAGTTCTTCATTCTGCAATTCAAGTTCTATTTGGTAGCATTGAAACTCAAACAGCAATTTTTGTATGTCTTCACTGGAGAGGCGCGAAATATCGGTCCCTGATCGGCTAAGCATTTTTGTTGCTTTTTTTCGGATATCGTTTCCGTGTTTAGTCAAAAGTGTTTCCACTTTGTTTCGGAGCATTTCAATATCCCTAATGTCAGTCGTTTGTTTGCTCATGACGATTATTCGTTCCGTAGGGTTTTGGAATAATGACTGTTATTTTTATGCTGTATCCCGTTCATCTCTTTGGTCACAATATACGGTATTAATAAGTAAGAATACATAGGTAAAACTACCTAGGTAAAGTTACGAATGTTTCAGCTGTTTTCGTTGCTATAGAATTTGGGACAAGGATGTAGTGGAAATGGCTGGATCAGAAGGATTCCTATAATTTGTGATGATGTTATAAAATCAGGAGAACAATATGGCGGTTACTATAAAAGTTGATGCACAACAGTCAGGTGCTAACTGGCAACATAAAATTTCCTGGGTTGATATTGAATTAAAAGAAAAGCAGTTCATGTATGATGAAATTGAATATTACAAAGAAATCAAAACCAAGTTAAAGAAATATGTATACGCAGACGACAAGAAAACAAAGTCTTTTCGCTGAATCGTAAGGGCGAGCAGCGGGTCGCCTTTGCAAGTAGCGCATCATCTTGGTAACTAGTCAAATGTATGCTGTACATTGATATTTAACAGATTAAATAATTAGGTTTTTTGGATCAATAGTCGCTGGTGAGCCTTTGATTGTTGCTGGCTAGTGCACATTAACTACATTTCTTTAAAAAACTGTGAGTATTATGTAATTTCGCAAACGTTTTTTAAACGACTGAAGTATGTGCCTTTTGTTATAAGGAAGATTAACAATGTTTAGTTTGTTTTTTTGTGTATGCAGCATTTAGCGCGGCGCAATCTGATTATTGATGCTTTAAAGATTAGCGAAGCTAAATACCGTAGCTTATTTGACAGCATGGATCAAGGCATTCTCTATATGGATGCGAAAGGCATTGTTACGTCAGTTAATCAGGCAGCAGAACAACTTCTTGGTCTACACCGCGATATTATTATAGGGTGTAAGTTTGTCGATGCTTGCTCTAAAGTTATCAAGGAAGATGGTTCAATTTTTCCATATGAACAGCAACCGTCAATGTTGGCTTTGCGTACCGGAAAGCCTGTTGAAGACGTGGTTATGGGGCTGTTCAATACTGAAAAGCAAAGTTATATCTGGGTGGTAGCTCATTCGGTACCGCAATTCAGGATAGGGGAGCAACAAGCCTATCAAGCATTGATGACGTTGACGGATATTACCAGCCAAAAGTTGGTCGAGGTAAAGCACAGTCTGGCATTGGCTATTGTTGATAATATTGGAGAAGGTATATTTGTTACCGATAAAGATAAAAAAATTATTTCGGTTAATAGTGCGTTTACGACAATAACGGGTTTTACGCAGTTGGATGTTTTCGGCAAGAGTGCTGGTTTCTTACAGTCCGAGAAAAATAGTCCAAAAATTGACGATGTATTAAGCAACAGCAACGAAGCTATAGGTGGCTGGCAAGGTGAAATATGGTTTCGTCATAAATGCAGCGGAGATTTTCCTTCATGGACTACCGCTAACGAGATAAAGGACTTAAATGGCACAATAACCCATTATGTCTATGTGTTTATGGATATAACGCTGCTCAAGAAAGCTCAGGATCGTCTGGATTTTCTGGCCTATCATGATCCTCTGACCAAATTACCAAACCGATTGCTAGTGATAGACCGTATTAATCACGCGTTGCAAAATGCGCAGCGGGAAGGTTCGCAAATCGCTGTATTATTCCTCGATCTTGACCGTTTTAAGATTATTAACGATGTCTACGGCCACAGTGTTGGCGATAGTCTGTTAAAGGAAGTCGCGAAACGCATCAAAAATCTGATCAGAAAAGAAGATACTATTTCACGTTATGCCGGTGATGAATTCATTGTGTTAATGGAAAATATTCCTGACACCAGAAATCCTGCCCAGCTCGCACAAAAACTGATCGAAACGACTAACCGTCCTGTTTATATCAGAGGACACCAACTACAAATTGCTATCAGTGTGGGTATAAGCTTGTTTCCTCAGGATGGGCGTGACACTGATACTTTGATTAAAAATGCCGATGCGGCGATGTACCGTGCCAAAAAAGAGGGGCGGAATAATTACCAGTATTACTGCCCGGATTTAACCGCAGAAGCTTCCGCAAAGATGGCGCTGGAGCGTGCATTACGCCAGTCTATAGACCGGGACGACTTGATTTTGCATTACCAGCCTCAAGTATGCCTTAAAACCGGAAAATTGGTTGGCGTTGAATCCCTGGTGCGTTGGAAGCACCCGACCATGGGACTGATTTCACCCTTGCAGTTTATACCTTTAGCCGAGGAAAACGGGTTTATTGTGGCGCTTGGTGAGTGGGTGTTACAAAACGCTTGCAAGCAGATGCGGCAGTGGTTGGAAGAGGGTATGCAGGTCAATAAAATGGCTGTTAATGTTTCGGTGGTTCAATTTCAGCGTTCCGATTTTGTTGCGACGATTAGGCATGCATTACACTCGAATGGACTTTTGCCGTCTTATCTTGGGCTGGAGATTACTGGTAGTAGCCTTATGGACAATTCTGAACAAACCATAAAAGCAATAAATCAATTAGTTGCATTAGGAATAGACGTGACCATTGATGATTTTGGTGCGGGCTGTTTTTCCCTGCATAACTTAAAACGTGTTCGGGTTTCAAAATTGAAAATTGATAGCTCGTATGTATTTAATGTTTTGAGCAATTCCGATGATGAGGATATTACACGCTCGGTGATCGCATTAGCGCATAGTTTACATTTGAAGGTTATTGCCGAAGGAATTGAGTCTGAAGCCCAGCAAAAGTTACTTATGGATTTAGGTTGTGATGAGGGGCAAGGTTATTTATACAGTTCCCCGGCATTGCCTGCGTCAGCCATATTTCGACAATTGATGGTGTGAGTGATTTAAACAGACCCGAGCTAATGAGATTATTGCGTTAATGCAACTTGTTATTAAGCTGAGTCGTAAATATTCGTGAGGAGACTTAAAGTTGTTCTCATGAATGCATTCTATCTAATTGATTGATATATAATATTTGTTCGTATAAGCATTTATACGCATTGTTTTCTCTCTTTTTGTATATATTATATGTACGTGTTTTCTTCGAACCTTGTGAGGTAGAGAAATGCAAGCCGGTTTTAACCCAATATCCCCTCCCCATACTGTACCCATTGACCCTGACAAATTTCGCGAAATGGTGGCAGAACGCGCTTATTGTAAAGCTGAAAAAAGAGGTTTTGTCCCTGGTCATGAAATGGAAGATTGGCTTGAAGCCGAATGTGAGATCAGAAATCAGTGCTTTTACTGGTTTCAAGAAGTTGAGTGATATTTAAGTCACAATTTTTATTTATTTAACAATAGGGTATTCGATATGAAACGTAAAAAAATAATTGAGAATCCCAGGCTGGATAAACTAATAGAACATAAACAACGTATTGCTTTTCATGAAGCAGGACATGCGACAGCGATTTATCTAAATAACAAATCCAGAAATCTTCCGCCGGTTTTTTTTCAAATTATGTTTAAGGATTTAAACAGCGAGTCTGAAGAAGATCTCATGGCTTATCAAGCGACACATGATAATTGTATTGCAAGAGTGGAAGGAGGGCGGTTAATTGAATCGTTACCCCCTTCTATTGATGCTTTAGTGCATAAAACCACAGACCATAATGACGCAATGGTTCATTTGATAAAGGATTACATGATCGCCTTTGAAGCGGACATCATTAATCTGCTTATCGGTCCACTGGCTGAAGCTAAACATGTTGCTGAAACTGATGATGAGCTATTTAATCATCAATTAGTTAATTTGAAAGCCTTAAAAAATTATGGCGGCAGTTCCGATCTTGCAGTGGCTAATGAATATTTACAAAGTTTTTCTGCCTGCAAGCAACTGCAGGAAGAAAAACTGGATGAATTGTTTGCCGTAGCATATGACTTCATAAATGACCAGGAAAACTGGGCAGCAATTTCCAGGCTGGCTAACTATATTCTCGACAGCAATAAAAACATTATCAGCTGTGAAGAAGCAGTTTTACTACTTGAACTGTAGATGGATAGCTTTCACGTAAAACAGCGTGACTATTAAAAGGTAGAAGTGTTATGGATGAATCCCGATATAGTATTATAAAGATCGTTGCAACATTGTTCAGCAATATCTATACCTACCTGAAAAACTTATTGACGGCAGGCTTTGGTTACTTATCCAAAAAAGAACCGGAGCTTGAGCTTAATAAGCCGTTGGACAAAAAAGCGGCAGGGTCAAGGCAAGGACGAGCCTTTTATTTTGTGTTGTTATTAATCTTTACCCTGTTTTTGCTTAATAGCGTTGGTGAAATGCAACGCGATGAAATTCCTTACAGCCAGTTTCTTAAACTGGTAAAAGAAGAAAAAATTGATAAGGCAGTAGTGACTGAACGTTTTATCACCGGAGTTATTAAGTCTGAAGATCCAAAAGAGCCGGCTAAGCATTTTATGACGGTGCCTTTGTTGGAATCCGACCTTGTAGAATTGTTGGAACAGCACAAGGTTGATTTTGTAGTCAGAAGCAGCGAGAACTGGCTGACCAATATCCTGTTTAACTGGGTCATCCCTCTTCTGATATTTGTGTTCATCTGGTCTTGGATTATGCGCCGGACGACAGCCGGGGCGCAGTCTTTTCTCAATATAGGCAACAAAATCCATATACATCAGGATACGCAGCCCAAGATTACCTTTGACGATGTGGCCGGTGCCGACAGCGCCAAACAGGAACTCAAAGAATCCATCGATTTTTTAAAAAACCCGGAAAAAATCCAGAAATTAGGCGGACGCATGCCCAAAGGCGTATTGATCGTGGGGCCTCCCGGAACCGGGAAAACCCTGCTGGCTCGTGCAGTTTCAGGGGAAGCTCAGGTGCCGTTTTTCAATATCAGCGGCTCTGAATTCATCGAACTGTTTGTCGGTGTCGGCGCAGCAAGGGTTCGTGAGCTTTTCATACAGGCACGGAGTAAAGCTCCCTGCATCATATTTATTGATGAACTGGATGCCATCGGTCGCTCGCGCGGCGGACCTGTAGTAATGGGGGGGCATGATGAGCGTGAACAGACGTTGAACCAGCTGCTGACCGAAATGGACGGTTTTGATACATCGGTCGGCGTTGTGGTTATGGCAGCGACCAATCGCCCCGAGATTCTTGATAAAGCGCTGCTTCGTGCCGGACGTTTCGACCGCCAGATTATCGTTGATAAACCGGATTTGCAAGACCGCATTGAGATTCTCAAGCTGCACACCAAAGCGATGACAATGGCTAAAGACATTGATATATCGGTGGTTGCAAAACGTACACCGGGACTGGTCGGCGCAGACCTTGCCAATATAGCCAATGAAGCGGCAATTATAGCGACGCGGATTGGCCACGATAAAGTCGAAAAGGAAGA
>JBAZTN010000159.1:0-7130 GCA_041661895.1 Methylobacter sp.
CAGCAAGCCTGGTCAGTTTCCTCAAAACAAAGCCTGATAGTATTGAAGTATCAATTATTTTGAGTGAATTCGCAACTGTTTTTCGTCAAAAAAAAGGTCTTGAAACACCTTATAAAAGCTGTTTTATTTTAGGATGATCGTGTATTAACTTTTGCCGGAATGATTCAATAGCAAGTTCATTGTGGCGTTCGCTTCTGGCGATTGGAACAGTAATTTCGCTGATGACCTGCATGGGCGCGGCAGACAAAAAGATCAGCCGGTCAGCCAGTGCAATGGCTTCGCGCAGATCATGGGTGACAAATAAAACCGTGTGTGGACGTTGTTGCCAAAGTTTTAGCAACAGGTCTCTGACTTGCCTTGCTGTAGGCGCATCCAGCGACACAAAGGGCTCATCCATCAATAATACATCAGGATCAACGGCAAACGCCCGGATGATTGAGACTCGGCGGCTCATGCCCAGTGACAGCCGCTCGGGATAAACGTGTTGCGACTGGGTTAATTGCATGACCTCAAGCAATACATCAATGCTATCCGAAGCCTGATTGTCATCCAGCGCCAGCTCGATATTTTCTCTCACCGTTCGCCAGGGCAGCAGGCGTGGATTCTGGAAAATATAGCCGATTTTGGGATGCGTGTGTTGCTGTCCAACCAGAATATCCCCATCGTAATCATTATCCAGACCGGAAACAATATTCAATAGTGTGGTCTTTCCACAGCCGGACGGACCGACCAGGCAGACAAATTCACCGGATTTGAGTGACAGCTGAAGATTGGCAATACTTGGCTTCGTCGCTGTCGGATAAGTTTTGCTGTTGATGTTGATTTGGATGTCAGTCATCGGCGCCACCGCTGAGATTTTTTGTCCAAAGGCTTCAAAATCATAAATTCTATCAGTTGGATAATGCTAACAAACGCGATGGTGTAAGCCAGAATGCTGGCGACATCAAACAGCTGAAAGAACATATGCAACTGATAACCCATGCCGTTGCTGCGTCCCAATAACTCGACCACCAGAATGATTTTCCAGATCAAGGCCAGGCCCGAACGGGTTGCGCCCATGACAAAAGGGTGCAGTTGTGGCCAGATGACATGAATCAGGGTTTTGCGCTTGCTGAATCGATAACAGCGAGCCATGTCCAGTAAGTCCTGATCCAGTGTGCGTGTGCCTTCCCTGATGGTGACGATAACATTCGGCAGCTTGTTGATGACGACGGCGAGTATGGCGGCTGATTCCACCAGGCCAAACCAGACATAGCACAAGATAATGGTGACTAGAGCCGGGACGTTTAAGAAAATGACCAGCCAGTTATCGAAGAAAGCATCCAGTTTTTTATTGCGCCCAAGCACTATACCGATGGCGCAACCCAGCAACATGGCGATAGAAAAGCTGACTATCAGCCTGAGCAAGGTGATGCCCAGATGATAGGGGAGCTGTCCTGACACACAGGCTTGCCAGAAAACCTTAGCTACTGATTCCGGTGTTGGTAGCGTGTTGCTGTTTAAATAGACGGCCAATCCTTGCCATACCGCCAGAAAAACCAGTAAGGACAGGGTCGGTAAATACTTTTTGAGGTTAATCAAAACGAATCTTTGTTATTCAACTGACCAGAATGTGCCGGGTTGCAGGTTCTCTGATTGTCCTGTCAACTGATTGTTGCTTAAGGTGCGGAGCATCGAATAAATGCGAGCTGCCGCCAGTTGTTCCGGCTCGCCCCAATGTTCAATACCGCCTTCGCAATAACGCTGGCGAAGTTTTGTTTGTGTAGGTGCATCATCCGCCTTGGTTAAAGGGATGATTTTCTGCCAGACGGCATCAGACGTACACAACTGGTTTTTAGCCTGTTTGCTGGCTTTAAAGAAGCTGTTAACGGCCGCTTTATGGCCGTTTGCCCAGCTTTGCTTAAACACATAACCCAGACTGGGGACATCTTCCTGAATGCCCAGGCCTCTTAAAAGCCCTTTACCGTCAATGATCTGACGATAACGCTGAGCCTCGAGTCTGGCGGCAAAGTGCCAATAGGTGAGGGCGGCATCAACACGGTTTTGTTTGATTTGCTCATTGATCAGCGGTGGCGCGCCAAAGACCTTTTCCACCGAAGTATTCAAATCCAGTTGCTCTTGTCCGGCCAATGCCTGTAGCAGTAACCAGTTTTTGTCCAGTTCGCCCCCGGCAATGCCAAGACGTTTGCCCTTAAGGTCTTTTACCGAATGGATGGGACTGTTTTCCGGCACCACCAAGGCTCCGGACGTATTTGAATAGGGGTAAAAAGTGAAATCAGTGCCGGTAGCGCGCAGCCTGGAAACCCAAATCCAGTCAGAGACGATCATATCGACAGCGCCGGATTGCAATGCAATCTTACCCGCTTCCGCATTGGCTACATGCTGTATTTCCAGTTGAAAATCAGTCTGCGGATTCTCCTGTAAAGTCGCCAATTCCCAATCGACCGTACCGGAAGCCTGAACACCAATGCGAATGGTGGTTTTTTCCGTAGCATAACTGTTGAATGAGGCAAACAGGCAAAGGCCAATAAAAAAGACGTTAAATTTCATAAAATCAATCGTAATAACCGGAGTTTAAGTCTGACTATTCTATCCGTACACAGAGCTTCATGCGAGAATGTTATTAATAATATGGTAATATTTACGTCTTGGATTTTTTTGCCGTTATCATAATGACTCATCCGTCTACTCCCACTCAATTGATCGATCGCTTCGGCAGAACAGTTGATTATTTGAGAATTTCCATCACCGATCGCTGTGATTTTCGTTGTGTGTATTGCATGGCTGAAGATATGACATTTTTGCCGCGTGCACAGATTTTAACGCTGGAAGAGATTTATTCATTGGCTCAAGCCTTTGCCGAGTTAGGGGTAAAAAAAATCAGGGTGACGGGCGGCGAACCTTTGGTCAGAAAAGGGGCGTTGGAGTTACTGCAAAACATAGGCCGGATTGAAAGCTTGAATGAGCTGGTGATAACGACCAATGGTTCACAGCTAGAAACCATGGCAGCGGGCTTAAAAGAGGCGGGCGTAAAACGCATCAATATCAGCCTGGATACGCTGGATGCCGACAAGTTTAAAGCGATAACCCGAACCGGTGACTTGCATCAGGTTCTGAAAGGAATTCAGGCCGCTAAGGCAGTGGGCTTTGAGCGGATAAAAATCAACTCGGTCATTCTTAAAGATAGAAATCATCTGGAAGTGAGTGACCTGGTTCAGTTCGCGGTCGATAACGGCATCGATATCAGCTTTATCGAGGAAATGCCGCTGGGTATAGTTAGCCAGCATGATCGTTCAGAAGCTTATTATTCCAGTGCCTTGATTAAGGCAGATTTAGCGCGGAATTTTTCAATGGTCGCGACCATTGAAAAAACCGGCGGTCCTTCAAATTATTTTAGTGTTGTTGGTAGCCAAACCCGTGTCGGTTTTATTTCCCCGCACAGTGAAAATTTTTGCAGCACCTGTAACCGGGTTCGCCTGACCGTTGAAGGGCAGTTGCTGTTATGTCTGGGCAATGAGCATTCGGTCGATTTAAAGCAAGTGCTCAGGGCCAATCCGGGCAACATGGCTGTGCTAAAACAGGCCATTATCGATGCCATGCAGATTAAGCCCGAGAAGCACGAATTTAATATCCACGAGCAGCCGATCATATTGCGGCATATGAATATGACGGGGGGCTGAAGGCTCCTTTCAATACCGTTCCCCATTCCAACATCATGATCTTTCGATCTTGATTAAATTTTTTTACCAGAGGTTCCAAATGTCTTTCGCCCAACTCGGTTTAGCCGAGGAACTCCTTAAAGCCGTAGCCGATCAAGGTTACACCACTCCTACACCGATACAGCAAAAAACCATTCCACTGATCCTTGAGGGCAAGGATGTGCTGGCTGGCGCGCAAACCGGAACAGGGAAAACTGCCAGTTTTACCTTGCCGTTATTGCAGCGGCTGGCCGAAAATCATGACCCGCATCAAAAGCCGCGCCGCGTTCGCGCACTGATTTTAGTGCCGACCCGTGAACTGGCCGCGCAGGTGTATGAAAGCGTAAAAACCTACGGCGCTCATTTGCCTTTGCATGTGGAAGCAGTGGTCGGCGGTGCGAGTATCGGCATACAGACCCGTCAGTTACGCCGGGGCTGCGACATCGTGGTGGCAACGCCGGGGCGGTTGATTGACCATGTGCAGCAGCGCAATATCAATCTGGCCAACGTGGAAGTACTGGTGCTGGATGAGGCGGACCGTATGCTCGATATGGGCTTCATGCCCGATATTAAGCAAATTATGGCGCTTATCCCTAAGAAGCGGCAGAGTCTGTTATTTTCCGCTACTGTGCCTAATGCGATCAAATCGCTGGCAGCGCAGTTGTTGAATAATCCCGTTGAAGTTGAAGTGGCAAAACAAAATGCCACGGCTGATAATGTCTCGGAACGTGTTTACGGCATCGGCCGCGAGTACAAGCGTGAATTGCTGTCCTATCTGATTGGCAGTAATAATTGGAAGCAGGTGTTGGTGTTTGTGCGCACCAAGCATGGCGCTGATCGATTGGAGAAGCAATTAATTGAGGACGGCATCCGTACGGCGGCGTTGCATGGTGATAAAACCCAGGGTGCACGCAACAAAGCGCTGGAGCAGTTTAAAACAGGAAAGGTGTCTGTGTTGGTCGCGACTGATATTGCCGCACGTGGCCTGGATATTGATGACTTGCCGCATGTGGTGAACTTTGATTTGCCGCAAGTGCCGGAAGATTATATTCACCGGATTGGCCGTACCGGACGTGCCGGTTCAAGCGGCGAAGCACTGTCGCTGGTTTGCCCTGAAGAGGCCTGGATGCTGGTGGAAATTGAAAAACTTCTCAAGCGGCAAATTCCGCGCGTGGCCGATACCGGCTATGAACCAGTGTCGTTAAAGGTAATCGATGCGCCTAAAAAGAACGCGCCCAATAAAAATACCGGGAAAAAGGATTTTCGGCATACTAAAAAGCCTGCAGTTCGTGGCGCCAAACCGACGGTTCGTGGCGTTAAACAGCCTGACAGCAAACGGATCGAATCAAGAGGCAAGGGAAGATCCGGTTCAAGAGGCAAGGTTTAAGGCAAGGGGGGGAAGCTTGCCTTAAACGACGTGGCTTATTCCTGAACCAATATCCAGGGTTTGACGACGACAGCCCATACCTCGGCATCTGCCTCAAACCAGTTAAGGGCTTGTTGGTCGGATACTAGTCCAACCTGATTGTTTTGCAGCCATAGCGCAACCTGGTCTTTATTGTCGATAGAAAATTGATGGGCAACTTCAACTAAGTCCAAGTCTGAGCTAACGAATACAGCGGCGCCGTTGGCAAAAAACCGCTGTAATTCCTTCCAGGCTATTTTTGACGTTTCCAGATTCATCTTTTCCTTGGCAATGTCGAAACAAATTGATTCATTCATGTTTTGGTTCAATGTCGATAATGTGTTTGTTAAATATTTTGTCGTTATAATGAAATAGTTTGCAATTATAAACTACTAAGTCGGGAGAAATAAGTCATGTCGTTTTTTGATTCAATAACAAAGAAATCTAAACTGAAAGCAGCCATTAAGAAAACGGCTGAGGCGCGTACCAGTGAAGGCAGCAAGGCTGATCAATTGTTTAAAAGAGTTTATCAGGACTATGCAGAGGTTGTAGCTGGCGAGCCATTGATTGCTGAAGCTTTATATAATTGGGGATTTGCTTTATTGCATCAGGCAAAAACCAAGTCCGGCAGCGAGGCGGCCAAGTTATATCAGGATGCCATCGCAAAGTTTTCTTTTTGTATGACCATTGATTCAGCCTATCTTGGTGCGGCAATAGACGGCGGTGTTGCTTATATGGAACTGGCGAGGGTTAAAGCGGCCGGACCCCATGACGATTTGTATGAAATGGCCAAAAGTCAATTTGAGAAAGCGAATGCTATTCAGGCGGGATCGGCTTCCTATAACCTGGCCTGTATCTATAGTTTGCGCGGTGATAAAGAGGCTTGCCTGAATGCACTGGAAAATTCTAAAGCTAAAGGCTTCTTGCCGGAAGCCGCCGATATCCTTAACGACCCGGATCTTGACGGCATTAAAAGAAAGGAATGGTTCTTGGCATTCATGGAAACTTTAACGCAAAAACCGGAAGTTGTTGTTGAAAAAAATGACGAAATAGTTGCCGAAGTTGCACCGGTCAATGAAAAAACAGAAGACTCTGTTGAAGTTATTGAAAATAAAGAAGCAGTGAATGATGACGCAACGTCTGCAGATGAAAAAATCGAAGCAGTTGCAGAAGATGCGCCTGCTGAAACTGTTGCCGAAAATAATCAGGCAGTTGCGGAAGACGTGTCTGCGGAAGAAATCCGGTCGTGATTCGTATTCATACTTTAAACAGCCATAGCCGTTTGTCTTGCATTATTTGTTAGCTTGATAACACTTGGCTAATAAGGCCTGCATTTTGGCGAGGCCTAATTCACGGGTTAATTCAATATTGCGTTGCGGGATGTTTTCCGGATGAGGGTAGGTGCTTACCGCCCTTTTAATACCGGATTCCCGCAATAGATGCAGCATGGGATAGGGTGAGCGATTGGTGTAGTTAGCTGGATCATCCTGTTCAGCCCCTTCAAAGCAGTAGTCAGGATGGAAGCTTGCCAGTTGGTAAATGCCTTCATAGCCTTGGTCTATCAAGAGTGTCTCGGCCATTTCAAGAAAGTCCAGATAGTCGTCGAACGCCGTAAAAGCATTGGCGTAGATCAGTAGCGTAGTTTCAATGCTCTGGTCAGTATCCAGTCGATCACATTCAACCATCAGATGCAGCAGACAGTCTTCAATTTCCGTGTCCTGATTGACGCTGAAACGAATGCTTCCTTTCTCCAGTTCACGCTTTGCGAACGGGCAGATGTTGTATTCAATGATGATGGATTTTAACCAGGCTTGCGTTGCATCTATAACTACTTTTGAAGCCATTAAATCCTCAGCACACATCGAAAGTTCTCTTGAAAGTAAATAAATGGCACAAGAGTAGGGAACTAAACACATTTTTACAAGAGATTAAATGTGTTGTGTTATAAAATGATCAATTACGCTTATCGCTTAATGATAAAGCTTATCGAGTTTTTTGTGACCACTTAATGTGTGTTATGTAGAGTC
>JBAZTN010000160.1:0-7113 GCA_041661895.1 Methylobacter sp.
TGGCTCACATCATCCCAATGACTCGACGCGATTTCGGAAAGCCTGCATTTTCACTCCGCACAAAACGCTGCGTAAAAACACATGCACTATCGCTTCTGGGGACTACTCGACTCCTGTCTCGCAGCGTGGGACTGGTCGGCGACCATGATTGGATGCAATGGGAACTTCGCGGCTATCACACCAATATCGACAATTTGATCGTGACGGTAACGGACCCGACCACCTTTTTATCCAGCGCAGAAAATCTCGGCAAAGCGCAAATTGACGGCATTGAAGCTGAAATAGGAACTCAGTTGATAGGCTGGACCAGCAAGTTAAACATGAACCTGTTAAGCCCTAAAAACCGGGAGTCCAATTTGCGATTGCCGCGCCGTGCTGAAAAAACATTATCTTACGATTTATCGCGCTCATTTGGACAGTTTGATCTGGGCGCTAATGTGCTGGCTCAAGCTGACCGTTTTGATGATGCGTTGAACAAAACCAAGGTTGCCGGTTACGTAACCGTTGATTTACGCTCGGCCTATCATTTAAGTAAAAACTGGATGCTGAGCGCAAAATTAAATAATCTGCTGAATAAACAGTATCAAACTATTAATACCTACAATACCGCAGACAGGAACTTCTTTCTTTCAATCCACTATAACAACTAACCTTTTGGAGACAACACTATGAACATAAAACAATGGCTGCAAATCGAGTATTTGCCTATCCCCCTGATCGCGCTGATGGTACTGACGCGCTTTCATCACTTTGGCGACGTATTGCATTTGCCCGATGCTTCGTTGACGGTTTTTTTCTTTGCTGGTTTTTACCGCAAAAAGGCGTTGTTCATCTTCTTTCTGGCTCTGGCGGGATTAATTGATTACATCGCCATCGCAAACGGCACCAGCAGTTGGTGTGTGTCGCCCGCCTATGTTTTCCTGGTCCCTACTTATGCGGTAATGTGGTTTGCAGGCCGCTACTGTTCGGCATTTAAATCACTAAAAATGACTGAACTGGCAATGCAGTTTGGTGTGGTAACGCTGGCAACCTCGGCTGCATTTGCCATTTCAAACGCCAGCTTTTATTTGTTTTCAGGTCGTTATACGGATTTATCCTGGGGACAATATTTTGCACGAGTAGCTCAGTACTACCCGCCTTATGTTAGTTCTGCCCTGCTTTATATAGTCTTGGGTTATGGCATCATGAAGTTGGTTAAGTCATTGCCTGCTTTAGCGCCTGGCCACAAAGAAGTCTAAAAAATGATATAAGGTGTGTGGTTGGGTTAACGGCTCTTCGCCCTATCGTTAACCCAACATCGAAGCTAAGCCGCAATTTGCTTGATCAACACAACCCCTTATAATTATTGCTGCTTTCAGGTTCCAGAGGGTTTGTCAGACCTAATGGTTAAACGGGAAGTCGGTAAGGTTTACGCCAAATCCGACGCTGCCCCCGCAACGGTATATAAGTAAAGTTTCATCGAGATGCCACTGTGTTCACGCATGGGAAGGTGATGATTCAGGCTAACGCCACTTATAAGCCCGGAGACCGGCCCGAGAGTTTAATTCGGTACAGCGGAGGGCTGTCAGCGAAAATGACAGTATAGCTCCGCGTCATCTCTCGTTTTCTTTTGTCCTCTGTTGTGTAAAACAACCATCATGCGCGGGCGGCGCAGAGAGGACACACATGAAAAAATTTATCTTCAGTTCATTAATATTTGCCGGGATTATCCAGGCACAACCATCGCAAGCCTCATCCACAGATAAAACCAAAACCGTTACGCTGGACACGATGGAGGTCGAAGGCCGGTCAACCGATCTGCTAGGCGTGGCGACATCGGCATCGCAAGGCATCGTCGGGCAGCCGGAGTTTGCTTATCGGCCCCTGGCGCGAACCGGTGAACTGGTGGAAGTCGTACCGGGTGCGCTGGCGACCCAGCACAGCGGCTCGGGCAAGGCCAACCAGTTTTATTTGCGCGGCTTTAATCTGGATCACGGCACCGACTTTTCGGTGATGGTGGATGGCGCGCCGATGAATATGCCCAGCCATGCACATGGGCAAGGTTATCTGGACTTGAACAGTGTTATCCCCGAACTGGTTGACAACATCGAATACGGCAAAGGGCCTTATTACGCCGATGCCGGCGACTTTTCTTCCGCCGGTTATTCGCGCATGCACACTATGTATAAATTGCCAAAAGGACTGCTCAAATTTACAGGGGGCGAGTTCGGCTATTACCGCACGGTGTTGGCCGATTCCATAAAAATCGGTCCAGGCGATTTGCTGGCTGCGGGCGAATTCAATGCTTATGACGGCGTATGGCAACAGCCGGAAGACTTGGGCAAGTACAACGGCATGTTGCGCTACACGCTGGATAACAACGACTGGGGCTTGTCTGTCAACGCCAAGGCCTATCACTCCAGCTGGAATGCTACCAACCAGATTCCTGAGCGGGCTATCGATAGCGGTACGCTTGACCTGTACGGCAGCATGGATCCGTCTGATGGCGGCAACAGTAACCGTTACAGCCTGTCCAGCAACGTCTGGAGCCGGGGCGACATTTACAAAAATGACTTTAATGCCTACCTGGTTTATTACGACCTCGATCTTTATTCCAATGCTACAGGTTTCCTTGACTTTCCCGTGCAAGGCGACCAAATAAACCAAACCGAGCGTCGCGTGGTAACCGGCGGCAACGGCGAACAAACCTGGTTTGCCAAATGGTTCGGCTTGGACGTCGACAACAGCTTGGGTCTGCAAATCCGCCATGATGAGGTTAGCGGAGCCGCGTTAAACCGCACACAGCAGCGCCGGATTTTCCAGACCGTGCGACAGGATGATATTAGCGAAACCAGCGTGGCGGTCTACCTGAAAAACCATGTTCAGTGGCTGGAAAAATTCCGTACCATTTCCGGATTACGCGCTGATTTTTTGGATCTTACCGTTAACAGCCGCACGCTCGCTGCCAATTCTGACCAACAAAACGCGGCAATACTGAACCCTAAACTTAGCCTGATTTTCGGCCCCTGGGTTGATAACGAATTGTTTGTTAATTTGGGTTACGGACATCACTCCAATGACGCACGCGGCGCCACCTTGCATATTGACCCGGTCAGCGGCGATCCGGCCGCTTCGGTCACCCCGTTGGTATGGTCACGCGGAGGTGAAATCGGGGTGCGCAACCAGTTTATTCCAGGGTTAAATTCCACGGTGGCGCTGTGGTGGATGCAGGTAAATTCCGAACTGATTTTCGTCGGCGATGCGAGTAGTACCGAACCCAGCGGACGTAGCGAACGCCACGGCGTGGAATGGAGCAACTACTACCTAGCAACCGACTGGCTGACTCTGGATGCCGACCTGTCTTTTTCAAAAGCACAGTATGTCGGCGTGCCGCGCGAAGCCAACCATATCCCCAATTCGGTGGGAAGGGTAATCAGCGCTGGGGCGGCGGTGCAACTCCCCTTTCACACATTTACTACCATACGCCTGCGCCATTTCGGCGACATTCCGCTTAATGAGGCAGGCAACCTGACCGCTGGCGACACGACTCTGGTTAACTGGGGTGTTGGCTATGAGCATAAGGATTGGAAGCTAGAGCTTGATGTGTTCAACTTGCTGGACTCAAAAAGCAATGACACAGCTTACGCCTATACTTCCCGTTTGCCGGGAGAAGCGGCCGAGGGTGTGGATGGCATACTCAAGCATCCGGTGGAGCCGCGCATGTTGCGGCTGACGGCTTCGGTTAGGTTTTAGTAGGGTGTTTGGGTGTTAGTATCTAATTATTATCGCCTATTATAAGTATATTATGGTTAAACTACCCATACTTTTATATGACGTTACCCAAACGCAATATTTTGCTTCTATTGGGTATCTATAGTTTGATTTATTGAGCAGTAATTACCGGATTTTACATGAGCAAAAAAATTATCGAGTTCTTGCGGAAAAAAGATTTTAAGCTTGTTGAAGAGCTCGGGCAAGGCGCCTGTGGAAAAACGGTATTGTTGTATGATGACATCATAAAAGAACGGTTTGTATGTAAAAAATACGCCCCGTTTTATGAACATCATAAAGAGCTATTGTTTAATAATTTTGTGCAAGAGATAAAACTACTCCATTTAATTAATCATAAAAATGTTGTACGAGTGTTTAACTACTACATATACTCGGGGAGTCGCTATTTTTGCGAAAGCTTTTTTGGGCATCCCTGCCCAACAAGCAGCAAAAAACACACGACCGCTAATGCCTGCGGCTGCCCCAGCCGTCCTGCGTCTCTCGTTCGCCACCCAACAAGGGGTGGCTCACATCATCCCAATGACTCGACGCGATTTCGGAAAGCCTGCATTTTCACTCCGCACAAAACGCTGCGTAAAAACACATGCACTATCGCTTCTGGGGACTACTCGACTCCTGTCTCGCAGCGATCGACGCAATCCAAAGAATTACTTGACCAAATACGCGACAAGATTCGTTTCAATCGCTATGGTCTGGGCACGAAAAAACCTATATTGCCTGGACTAAATAGTTCATTTTGTATCATCAAAAGCGCCATCCCTTGGAAATGGGCGCAGTTGAAGTGGAGGCATTTTTAAACTATCCAGCTACGCAGTGGCATGTGTCTAGTTCCACGCAGAATCAGGTGTTGCCGGCGGTTATCTGCGGTTGCGGATAAAAGACGTTGAACTGGAGCGTAGGGAAATTACTGATGGACATTCCAGTTCTCTTGTCCGACTAACATTAGGAAGCTAAAAAGCAAGGTTGCGTTTATTGCCTTGCATCGATCATTTATTTGATTTTACAGGTTCGGCGGTATCCCCGATAATAAAAAGATCAATTAATACCCCCGTTTAACGTGAGTTTGCGAGCGTTTAGCGAGGTAATTCCACACAATAAAGAGGCACTATGATACATACCAAAACAGGATTTTTAGACAAGGAACGCACCATTGCAGGTGCTGGTTTTAATCGCTGGCTGGTGCCGCCTGCGGCGCTTGCTATCCACTTATGCATTGGTATGGCTTATGGATTTTCTGTTTTCTGGTTGCCACTCTCCAAAGCGCTGGGCATTACCGAAAGTATCCCATGCGGGCCTGAAGTAGGCTTTTTTCAAGAGCTGTTTGTTACCGATTGTGACTGGAGAATTTCCACGCTGGGCTGGATGTATACCTTGTTTTTTGTATTCCTTGGCTCCTCTGCGGCTATTTGGGGCGGCTGGCTTGAGCATGTCGGCCCGCGCAAAGCCGCTGTGGTGAGTGCGCTGTGCTGGTGTGGGGGCATGCTGTTTTCGGCATTAGGCATTTATTTGCACCAGTTCTGGATGATGCTGTTGGGCTCCGGCGTGATTGGCGGCATTGGCTTAGGCTTAGGTTATATCTCGCCGGTTTCTACCTTGATTAAATGGTTTCCGGACCGTCGCGGCATGGCGACCGGCATGGCGATCATGGGCTTTGGCGGCGGCGCAATGATTGGTTCTCCACTGGCCGCGCTGCTTATGAAACACTTTGCTACAGCAACGGATGTGGGCGTCATGCAAACATTTGTAGTGATGGCGATTATTTATTTCGTATTCATGATGGCAGGCGCCTTGAGTTACCGTGTGCCCGTGACCGGCTGGCAGCCTGCGGGCTGGAATCCACCGGCTGCGCAAGTACATAACGCGATGATTACCCAGCGTCATGTCCATGTGAAAAATGTATTCAAGATCAAGCAGTTTTGGCTGCTGTGGGGTGTGTTGTGCATGAACGTAAGCGCCGGGATAGGCGTGATAGGCATGTCATCGCCGATGTTACAGGAGGTTTTTGGCGGCCAGTTGATAGGCGTCGCCAAGACATTCGGCGAACTTGATAAGCCGGAACTTGCAGTTTGTGCATCTGTTGCCGCAGGTTTTACTGCGTTATTGAGTCTGTTCAATATTGGCGGCCGGTTCTTTTGGGCCAGTTTGTCTGATTTGTTGGGACGCAAGATAACTTTTATTGTCTTCTTTGTGGTCGGTGGACTGTTGTACATCAGCGTTCCCGGAAGTGCCGAGGCGGGTAATAAGCTGTTATTTGTGGCTGCGTTATGCGTCATCCTTAGTATGTACGGCGGCGGTTTTTCTACCGTACCCGCTTATCTGGCGGATCTGTTCGGTACACAAATGGTCGGCGCTATCCATGGCCGCTTGCTGACGGCGTGGGCGACAGCCGGAATCCTTGGGCCAGTGATCGTCAATTACATGCGTGAGTATCAGAGGAGCCTGGGTATTCCCCATGATCAGGCTTATAACCAGACCATGCTTATTCTGGCGGGTATGCTGATGATCGGGCTGGTTTGCAACTTGCTAATCCGGCCAGTGGCAGATAAATGGTTTATGACGGATGCCGAACTGGCAGAAGAAAAGCGTCTTGCCCATGAAAAGATAACTGACGTTAACAATGGGCAGGGCACTGAAAATGATAAACCGACCAGTCTGGCGATTGTCTGCGTAGCCTGGACGGTGGTTGTTATTCCGCTGTCATGGGGAATTTACAAAACCCTGATGAATGCCAGTAAGTTTTTTGGCTAAGGTTTTTTCAATCAAAAATAGCGGAATCAAGATTTTTACTGGCATTCAAGCCCTTAATGCTGGATTTGTCCTTAATGCCAGTAAACCGGGCGCCCGCCAAGTTGGCGCCGGTGAAATCAGTGTTATTAAGCTGGGTTGAGGACAAATCCGCTCCAGATAAATCTGCGCCCGACAGGTTGGCGCCGGAAAGATCAGCTCCGAACAGCACCGTGTTTTTGAGTAAGGCGTTACTGAGATTAGCATGGCGCATTAAAGCTCGGTTAAGGTTGGCATCGGATAAATTGGCGCCGGATAAATTGACATTATTCAGGCTAACCCGCATCAGGCCCATAGGCTGATTCTTCATGTCGACGCCCCAGTTGGCACGGGACAGGTTGGCATGGCTGAGGTTAGAACGGTCGAGGTTAGCAATAAACCGGCTGCCGGTCAGGTTGGCGTTGCTGAGGTTTGCACCGCCCATGTGGACGCCAAAAATGCTGGTGTTTGAAAGATTGGCGCCGGAAAGATTGATTTTCGACATCACCGTCAAATCCAGATTCAGGTCCGATAAATCGCTGTTGCTTAAGTTGGCATTGCGCAAATCCGAACCCCACA
>JBAZTN010000161.1:0-7086 GCA_041661895.1 Methylobacter sp.
ACGGCTTCCTGCCAGGCTTCCTCGAACGCTTCGAAGAAAAAGGCGCGGCTGGCGCCGAGCTTGGCTTCGGCCCTCGCGAGCTGCGATTGCACAACGGCATGGTCCTTGAGCGTCTTCGTGCCGAATGCCGGCATCTTGATGATGACAAGTTCTATCGCTTCATCGATGGCCGCGCGCGCTATGCCGAGCGCCGGCGCTACGAGGGCCGCGATCGCCGGCCAGACCGTCAGCCGGTAAAGCGGCCCCTGGTAGGCGCTGCCCGGTTTCTGTAGCGGTCCCCACGGAACGGCCCAGTGCTCGGGAATGAACACATCCTGCATATCAACGTCATGGCTGCCGCTCCCGCGCATGCCCATGGTGTACCAGTTGTCGACGATGTCCGCCTCCGACGCGGGAACGGCGATCAGCCGCGTTTCGGGCTCGCCATGAGTGTCTACGCGCAACTTGCCATTGTCATAGATATTCGCGAAACCGATAAAAGCCGTCGCATGATGCGCGCCGCTCACGAACGGCGTACGCCCTGAAATGCTATAGCCGCCAGCGACCGGAACGGCCTTGCGCGCGGGGTTGAAGGCCCCGACCGGAATCGCGTCGAACCCGAAAATCTCCTGCGCGGCCTGGTCGCCGAACCAGGGCGCGAACATATCATGGGCGACGGCGATTTGCAGATTCCAGCCAGCGGCGCTGTCGATTCGAGAGACTTCTTCGATAATACGGCAGCCGGCGACCGGATCGAGCTCGAAGCCACCGAACGCCTTCGGCCGCCACAACCGGTAAAGCCCCGCCTGCTGCATCGCCTTCGCCACGGGCGAGGCCAGCTTCCGGTCGCGCTCGGCTCCAGGGGCATGAAGCCGGATAATCGGCTCGATTTCTCGAATGGCTTTTAATAGGGTATCGGTTGTGGACATAAAGCCTCCTTTGGTTACATCGTTATCGATTTCAGACGCAAAACTCGTCGCCCGCCGAAACTGGATTATAATCTGATGGTACGCCTACGCCGAAAAATCTTGTCATTATAGCTGCCAACAAACTTTAAGTATTATCAACTCCGCTTTTTAAAACCCATCACCCCAACAACCCCAATCACCAATAGCAAAACCAAAGCAATCATCACCAGTATTTTAGTCACCGGAATACCCACGAGAAACACAAAGTCCTGCTGCCGTCGATCACCGTAAACATCCTGCAACGAAACATTAAGCCTGTAGATACCGCGCTGCTGAATGGTTTGCTGAATTGAAACAAGGCCTGAACCGATGAACTGTGCGGGCTGTTGTTTAATCACGGTAAAAGCCTGGGCAGGATTTAAAGGCCAATCCATCCACGATGTAAGCGCTGATAACTCCAGCGTGATTTTTTTATTCTCCAGCCCCTCTTCAATTGGCTCAACCGCCAGCACTATCTGCCCAAGCGCCGGGAAAAAATGGCAAAAGTGTTTGCCTTCCAGTTCGCGCTGGAATTGATAACCGCTTAGTAGCAACTTTGTATCGCCCACATTTAGAAAACAGTTTTTGCTGTGGTCTTCTCCAGCATGGGCGAAAGCTGGCTGATAACTCATCAAACTAAAAAGCGCGCTGATCAATAATCGTGTAATCAATCGTTTCAAGATATATTCCGTCATTCAAAAAGGCCAGTGTAGCAATTTATGGTGGAACACTGTGTCTGTAATCAAAATTTAATCGGGCCGGCAGATCAAAAATGTTAGAATTTTGCATCGCAGAACGAATCTTCCCTGACTCCCGGAGCATCAATGGGTCCTCATTATCTGAACCGCTTTTTCACCCCCAAATCAGTTGCAATTGTTGGCGCATCTCAACGGGAGAATAGCGTTGGTTACCGGCTTCTTCTGAATATGCAGGAGGCTGGATTTCAAGGCGGGCTTTACCCCGTCAACAACAAACGTGAAACGCTATTAGGTTTAAAAGCTTATCCTGACCTGAATGCGGTGCCTGAAGAGCTAGATCTGGTTGTAATTGCCACTCCCGCGCCCAGTGTTCCCGACATTGTGCGTCAGTGCGGAGAGAAAGGCGTCGCCTCCGTTATCATCATTACCGCAGGCTTTGGTGAACTGGGTGCTGCGGGTAACCGATTGCAACAGGAAGTTCTGGACATTGCGCGCCGCTATGGCATCCGCATTATTGGCCCAAACTGTCTGGGCGTTGTTCGTCCCAGTGCGCAGCTTAATGCGACCTTCGGCGACGGCACGGTTAAAGACGGCAGTCTGGCTTTGCTGTCCCAATCAGGCGCTATCTGCACCGCTATTTTGGACTGGGCCAAGTCCCAGGACATCGGCTTTTCAACGGTTGTATCGATGGGCGGTGCGGCAGATATCGATTTTGGCGAGGTGCTGGATTATCTGGCGACCGACAGCAAAACCACCGGCATTCTGATGTATGTGGAAGGCATACGCGATGCGCGTCGTTTTTTGAGCGGACTTAAGGCTGCCGCCCGTTTAAAGCCGGTGATACTGATTAAATCCGGTCGTCACGATGCGGGTTGCAAAGCCGCCATGTCTCATACCGGCGCTATGGTCGGCGGTGATAATGTCTTTGATGCCGCCATTGAACGAGCCGGTGTGGTTAGAGCCTACAGCATTAACGAATTATTTTCTGCCGCCCGCGTTTTGGCAAACAATTATGTGGTCAAAAATGACCGTCTGGCCATCATTACCAACGCCGGCGGCCCTGGAGTAATGAGTACCGATCGCGCCGAGGATGTCGGCATACACATGGCTGAACTGAGCCCTTCCAGCATAGTCGCCTTAAATGAAGTTTTGCCTGCACATTGGTCTCATGCCAATCCCGTTGATATTCTGGGCGATGCAACTTCTGAACGTTATCAAAAGGCATTGGAAATATGCCTTAACGATGAAAACATCGACGGGGTTCTGGTCATTTTGACGCCCCAGGCGATGACCAATCCGACTCAGGTTGCTCAATGTATTATTGACGGCGCCAAGGGCAGTAAAAAACCGGTGTTAGCTTCATGGACAGGCGGCGCAAGGGTTCAGGAAGGCCGCAATCTTTTCGCAGCCAGTGAATTAGCCCACTTCAGCACTCCGGAAGTCGCTGTTGATGCCTTTTCATTTCTGGCTAACTATACCCAGAACCAAATACTGCTAAAACAAATCCCATCTCCTTTGGTTGAGTTTGCAACACCCGATGTTGACGGCGCGCGTTTAATTATAGAAGGCGTACTTTCGGAAGGCCGCCACGTTCTGACCACGCAGGAATCCAAAGCCATACTTGCGGCATTCCATATCCCGGTAACTCAAACTATCAAGGTTTCCAGTGCCAAGGACGCAATGATTGCCGCTGAAACCTTCGGTTTTCCGGTAGCATTAAAAGTGAACATGGCCGAATTCAGTCACAAATCCGATATTGGTGGTGTCAGGCTTAATATCAACAGTGCTCAGGATATTTCGCGCAATTTTGTTGAAATGGAAACTGCCATTAAACAAAAATATCCTGAAATAACAACAGTCGGCATGACTGTTGAGCCAATGTTCCGCTCCAACAGTGGTCGTGAGTTGCTAATAGGAGTAGTTAGAGATCCGGTATTCGGCCCTGCCATCAGCTTTGGCCTGGGCGGCACGATGGTTGAGATATTGCAAGATAATGCCGTTGCCCTTCCGCCGCTGAACGCTTATATGGTTGAGCAAATGATCGCCAAAACCAAGGCTGCCAAATATCTGGAAGCGTTCCGTCAGTTACCGCCCGCCAACAAAAAAGCCCTGATTGATGTGTTGCTTAATGTATCGGCTATGGTTAGTGAGCTTCCGGAGATTTTAGAGCTGGATATTAACCCGCTGATAGTTGATGAGCACGGCGTAATGGCTGTTGACGCTCGCATTAAAGTGGAAGCTTCGCATCAGCTTACCCCTTATGCACACATGGCGATCCATCCTTATCCCCATGAATTAATACAGCATTATCAGCTGGCAAACGGCAATAATATCATTATCAGGCCTATTCGTCCAGAAGATGCGGTAATGGAAAAAGATTTTGTTCACCGTTTATCTGAACGCAGCAAATATTTCCGTTTTATGCAGTCCTTACATGAATTAACGCCGGAAATGATAGTACGCTTCACGCAAATTGATTATGACCGTGAAATGGCCTTTGTCGCGCTATCAGAAAATGAAAACATGCCTCATGAACTGGGCGTTGGCCGCTATATGATGAATCCGGACGGACTTTCTGTGGAATTTGCGCTGGTTGTCGCGGACGATTGCCAGTGCATGGGGATAGGCTCGAGAATCATGAAGACATTAATGCAAACTGCCAAATCTAAAGGCATGTCATTTTTTGAATCTGAAATATTGGTAGCCAATAACCCGATGTTATCGTTGGTTAAAAAACTGGGGTTCAGCATCGAGGCAATTGCCGGTAATAATGAAATCGTGCGCGTTGTTAAGGATTTAAGGCAGTAATGCAATTGGTAACATCACGCTTGCAAAAAAATCCCTTTCAACTCCTCAGGCACTAGTGCGTAATTCCTCCAAATACGTTCTACATCTTCTTGGTGATGAGGGCCAAAGCGGTTCGGAAATTTCTTTAGTAATGCCACGCCGTCGACCACTTGTGCGCGATGCAAGGATGCAACAGCCTGAATCACCAGCAATAAATTATCATCAGCGATTGGCGCATCCCGCTCGAGATAGTCATTAATCAAATTGGCAAGCTCAATTGACGGCATTTGCACTGGAAGGAAAAGAATCCACTTTTCTATTTCATGATCTGAAGTGGTGCGCATAACATCCCCAAGAATTTTGTACATTGGTTTTTCGCAACGTGAATAGGCCCAGATATAATTTAATACCCATCCTCTATCGTCTTCTGTAAGGTTACCCAAGTGTAAAATTGGTTCCGCTTGGCGGCGAAGTTCCTCAGCGATTTCAGTGAGCTGATATTTTCCGATAAAATCACTGGCCAGGTATTTCAGATTCTTATGGCTTTTGGGCTCTATCCACGTACTGAGTATATTGACGATTTCTTTAGGCCGCATATTGACTAGAGTGTCGAAAAAATCCATGCTTTCGGTAAATGTATATTCGCCGCTTTCCGGTCGCGCAGGATAAAGTAGCGTAGGAGTCTGATTGATCTGGCTAGCTATCTCCTTTAATAAACGAAAAACTTCAACGGGTGTGAGTACGCTATAGGCTTTCAGAGCTTGGTAGACCTGCTCTTGACTCTCATGTAGAAGATTTTTCAGAATCTCCTCGCGAAATAGATGAGATGTATACTCATAAGTTAAGCCTATGACCACCGCAACAATTAACGCAATTGACAAGTGCTCGGCCCAATTTTGGAGAACCTCCGGCAGCATTGGTTGAAAGTATTTTAAAAATAATGCTGTTATTAAAATTATCCCGAAGATAAGAAAAGGGACAGCAGCATAAGTCGTTTTATTTGTGGATGGCATAGTTTTTCTCCCAAATATTTCTCGATTTGAAGGAACTGCAGCTACTTGCTATAGAATTTGGCGTGAATTACTTTCGATTTTATCGGCAATGCCTATAGTATGCATAAGCACAACATAATACACTGTTCGGTCAAAGAGAGGGGGTGGTTACAAGCTTAATCCGTCTTACAGGCCGATTATGTCTTCCCCTTGATTAATATTCCCTTAATTTCGATAGCACTGTTAAACGAAGAAGACTTTTTACATCGTTTTCACGCTCCCAGAAACTCAAAGAATTCAAAACTCGACCTCGGTTCTGTGAACTGATTCACGAAATTATTTTAAAAAACGGGTAGTATTTTCTTTTTATTTAACAATTTATTTGAGATGAATACTGCTGCTCAGATCATTGATGCTTTGGCAAAAGTGGCCATTCCCTATAACAATCAACTTATTGGGTTTTCTTTTCATAAAACGGCTAACATCTCTATTTCCATAATTTCTTTGGCTTTCACAAGGGATGGCTCAAAGAATTTTAATCAAACTAGGTAGTTATGCTAATTGAAAAAAGTTTGTACCCAAGAAATAACGAAAAATTAAAGAAGTCGTAATTATATTCACAGAATCAAATGGATCAAAAAGGGAGGCAACTATAATTGCTCTCTATTATTGGTCAGAGGCTATAATGATGAGGTTTCACATCCAATCGACACCATTTCTCAGCAATAATGGGTGTTAAAAATCAAATTTATCTAGCTCTGTTGGACTCAACGGCATAGGCGTATGGTGCCGAATGAAATGTAAGCACCGTATTAGAAAGCAGAAATAAATTTGATATAACCCATCGAGGTATTGCAATGAATTATCCATTGGTTTTTAACTTTTATGGTCGCAGTAATTATTCACGTTATGGATTGCTGGGGCTGTTGGCACTATTGACCGCCTTATTAAGTGGCTGCGCTTCCGAGCCTTCATTGCCTCCATTATCGTCTTCTGGTACAGACCATTATACTTATCGTCGCGGCGCACCTTATAACAAACCTTATAAGGTAAAAGGAAAAACCTACTATCCAATGACCTCAGCGGCAGGATACAGTGAACGCGGTATAGCTTCATGGTACGGTTCTGAATCAGGCAATAAAACGGCGATGGGAACTCGCTTTAGGCCGCAGGGTGTATCGGCCGCCCATAAAACTTTGCCCTTACCGTGTAAGGTGCGGGTAACTAATCTGCACAACGGCCGCTCCATTGATGTAGTGGTTAATGATCGCGGCCCATTCAAGAAAAACAGGCTGATTGATCTGTCCCATGGAGCTGCAAAAAAAATAGGCCTCAAAGGCACGGCCGAAGTTAAAGTGGAGTATCTCTCAAATAATTAGCAGGGTCGAATAGAGTTAAGTGAATACCTTTAATTTAAAAAATTTGCCATAAAGCATCGCACATAACAACAAAATAAACATTAGCGTGATAACCGGCTTATCACCGAATCTTGAAAACGGCGTCAACCCTCCCATTGGAGTTATAGATTCTGTAAGCACCGTTGTTGTAAACAAAGGCGCCTGTTTAATGATTTCCCCATGCGGTGAAACAATTGCTGTCATTCCCGTGTTTGTCGCCCGCAGCAAATAGCGTCCTGTTTCCATTGCCCGCATTCTTGCAATTTGCAGGTGTTGATGGGGTTCT
>JBAZTN010000162.1:0-7063 GCA_041661895.1 Methylobacter sp.
AGGTTGCTGCGGCATTTCTCGCCAACACGGTGGCCGACACGCAAGCTATTGATGCTGAACTGGACACAGTGGCTAAGCAGATCGCTGCATTGTCGGACAGCAAGGCCACACATGCCCTGTTGACCGATATATTAGCCGATGTGGAGAAGCAACAGCACGTCAACAAAAGGCATATCAACCGCTTTGTTTGTAATCAAATGCAGGAACGGTTTGAACAGGGTGAGCAGGAATTTGCTGCCGCCGTGGTTAAACTGGGCAACGCGCTGGTTAAAATGCAATCAGCATTAATTATGACCAGAATGGCCAAAGTGCCGGGACGGATTGAGATTTTACACGATCAATACAGGAACTATATCGGCGATGGGTTTTATGTGCGCGGGCTGGCTCGTATTGCTGAGCGTGATGTGGAGGCCGAGAAACAAGCCACGGAAATGTTGGAAAATTTACGAAAAGAAGGTGTTAATTTATGAAAACTATTTATATCAATGATAACGGACGCCCGCCTTTAAGCAACCCATTGTGTGGCCGGGATTTATACTTGCATCGGCAATTAACAGGCCGCGATACAAGCGCCGCTCGTCCTAATGACGCGCCACTGGTCGGACGTGATTTATACTTGCACCGGCAATTACACGCCCACGACGAAACATTACTTCAGCAAAAGCTTATGCAAACATTCGGGATCAAAAATGCAAAAGATTTGCCCAAAGAATCGGAAAATGATGAATGGTGTAGATTTGTGATAGCGCAAGGCGTGTGGCCACCAAAACAGAAAGGTTTTGGGTGAAGATAACGCGCAGAATTTTCTGTCGGTCTATAAAGCAGGAAGGTGCCCTAAAATTTCAGGGCACCTATTTAGAACGAATCTATCGCCAAAGCAGAATGGTTAAACCAATCAAATCAAAGGCCGCTCAATGTGGCTTTTTTTATTTCAAACATGACCCCGCCATGACCTGAAAAACAACAGGCAAAAAAAAGCCTTACATTTGCATGTAAGGCTTTGATTTACTTGGCTCCCCCGGACGGGCTCGAACCGCCGACCTAATGATTAACAGTCATCCGCTCTACCGACTGAGCTACAGGGGAATAATCTTTTCTTCAATATGGTGCGCCTGGAGAGATTCGAACTCCCGACCGCTCGGTTCGTAGCCGAGTACTCTATCCAGCTGAGCTACAGGCGCCTTACTGAGACGCATATTATGCTTTTTACTGGTTTCCTTGTCAACCGCAAATTCACTCAATCTTTTAACTTTTACAAGTTAACCGTTATTCAGGCGCTCACTGTTTTGATGTGGCAGGACATTCAGATAACAGGTTAAGTAATTTTTAGCCTGCCACTCAGCTTGGCGACCACAAATTTACGGGACTCCTCCAGCAACAGCATCCCTACGGCGAAGGGCAGAACGAACAGCCAGATTTCAGGCGCAATCGGCATCGTACCGAATATCAGATTACCCCAATCCGTGTAATCGATGGCCAGAATCAGGGCAATTTCCAAAGCGATACCCCAAAGGATGATGTGATTGTCGAACAATTGCGCACTGAACACGCTGCGTCCCGGCGTATTGCAAATAAACACGTTCACAATCTGTGTGACGATGATAGCACTGAGACAGGCCGTGGTGGCCTGAAGGTATAAAAGATCATGACTTCCCAAGCTCTCGCCCCATTGCCAACCGCCGCCGTGGAGCACGAAGAAATAAGCCGCCATGGCGACAATGGCCTCCATACTGCCCAAAAAAAGATAAGCGTGTATTAACAAACGCCAGTCGAGCAACCGTTCTTTGCGTAGGCGCGGAGGCTTGGTCATGCTGCCGAGTTCAGGCTTGGCTGCGCCAAGTCCCAAGGCAGGCAGCATGTCCGTTCCCAAATCGACCGCCAGAATCTGAATGATGGTCAAGGGCAACGGAATTTTGAACAGGGCGAAAGCCAGATAGGGGATGAGTTCCGGAATATTGGAGGTGAGGATGTAAGCGAGAAACTTGCGGATATTTTCATAAACGGCGCGCCCCTCCTCGATGGCTGCGATGATGCTGGCGAAATTGTCGTCCAGCAGAATCATGTCGGCGGCTTCCTTGGCCACATCGGTTCCGCTTATTCCCATTGCAATGCCGATATCCGCCATTTTCAGCGCTGGCGCATCGTTTACGCCATCGCCGGTAACCGCGACGACGTGTTTTTTCTTTTTCAAGGCGACGACGATACGCATTTTTTGATCGGCCCCGACCCTGGCGAAGATAATGTCCGGCGCATCCAGAGCGAGGCGAAGCTGGGTTTCGGACAATTTACGCAGCTGCTCTCCGGTGATCACCACCGGATTTTCCGTTTGAATCTGGCCTATCTGTCGACCAATCGCCAAAGCGGTATGTGGATGGTCACCGGTCACCATGATGATCTTGATTCCCGCTTCCCGGCACTTGCGTATGGCACCCGGCACCTCCGGCCTAGGCGGGTCATCCAGCCCGACCAGACCACAAAGAATGAGGTCTTGCTCCAATACTTCACCGTCATGACTACCCTCCAACGCTCGCCATGCGAACGCCAGCACCCGCAAGCCATTTCCCGCCATTTCCTCCTGCGCGCGAATAAAATCCTGCCGGATTTCTGCCGTGAGCGGCATTATCTCCTTGCCTGTTTGCGCCTGTTTGCATAACGGCAGCAGCATTTCCAAAGCACCCTTGCAATAAAGCACCACGCCTTTGGGGGTCTGGTGCACGGTGGAAAGGCGTTTGCGGTCGGTATCAAAGGGTACTTCGTTAATCTTGGGATAGGCAATCTTCTCGCCCAGACAGGTCTTTGCCATGCGCACCAAAGCGACTTCCATGGGATCACCCAATGTCTGCCACTTACCGGCCACCATGGTTTCCTTCAGGTTATGACAGAGCAGCGCATCCTCGAAAAAACGGCGATGAATCTTAGCCAGTTCCAGCTGTCGCTGTATCACCGTCGGCGTGAGAATTTGCCCGCCCAGATAAAGCGTGCTTGCAGTCATGCGGTTCTCGGTCAGCGTACCGGTCTTGTCGGTACAGATCACCGTCGCCGAACCTAATGCCTCCACAGAAGGCATGTGCCGAATCAGGGCGTTGCGCTTTGCCATGCGCTGGGTCGCCATAGCCAGAGACAGCGTGACCGTAGGCAGCAAACCCTCCGGCACGTTGGCAACGATAATGCCTATGGCGAAAATAAAGTTTTCCCAGAACGACAGCCCCATACTGCGCCCGATGAAGAAAAACACTACCCCCAGCGTAAGCGCGAGTACTGCGATGATCCGGCTCAGTCGCACGATTTCGAGTTGCAGCGGTGAAACACTCTTAACCGCGGTTTGCGTTAGATGGGCGATCTTGCCAAATTCCGTATGCATTCCGGTTGCGAACACTACCGCCCTGCCCTCGCCGGATACCACAGAAGTACCCGCCAGCAAGGTATTGCGGCTATGCTCCAGATTTTCTTCTGCAGAAGGCTCCGCATCCCGCGCCTTGGGTAGCGATTCGCCGGTAACGGTGGCGTTGTTGACGCGCAGGGAAAAGGCTTCAAGCAAGCGACAGTCTGCCGGCACGTTATCGCCTTCCTGCAACAAGATGACATCACCAGGAGTCAGTTCGGCAGCCAGGATTAGCCCGACTTTGCCATCCCTCATCACCTTAACGTAATAAGGCAAAAGCTTTTGCAAGGCGGCGATGGCGCGTTCGGCCCGATACTGCTGCCAAAACGAAAACAAGCCGTTAATGACAATGACACCGAGGACGGCATAGCCCAACGTAGCCATACCGCCACCCGGTTGCCGGTATTCGGCAAAAAATGCCAGACCTGCCGCCAGCCAGAGTATCAAAGCGAAAAAGTGAACAAATTCTTTAATGAACCGGACTATGAGGGATTCGCCCCGTACCTCTTCGACCCGGTTCGGCCCGTACTCGCTCAGGCGGTATTCGACTTCAGCTTGGGTCAGGCCGTCATGGCGACTGTTGAGACTGGCAAGCGCCTCGTCGGCGCTGAATTGATGTATTTTCATAGCCACTCCTGTTTATAGGAACTAAAAAAACAGCCACCACTAAACTCCTAGCTTAACATCCGATCATCAGGCGGCAATAGCATGGATTCCATAATTCTTTCATTCTTTAAATTAACACTTATTGTATTATTCTAACTTTTAAAATACTTCAGGAGTTGATTATGAAAAATTATGAGCAGGGGAAAAAAGTCAGGCGCATCACTGCGGTGGTTTATCTGCTAATCATGGGTGTAGTTGTTGGCGGGACTTATCTGTCTCAGCAGCAAAAAGAAGCGGTTAATAAAGCATCACAAACTTTGCCTACAGGGATATAAGGCAAGGGACGTGAGGACAACTGCATGGCCGCAGCTGCTCTCGGCAGTCTTGTAGCATTTCCTCCATCCGTGGAGATCAGATCAAGAGGCACGACCCCACGGACGGGGAAGTAGAGCAACGCATGGAGAGGAAGCTTTGCTCAGCATTTAGAACCTATATTTTGATTAACACCCCTCTCTCATTTATCCATAATACCTTTATTGTTCATTCTAAGCTTAAAGACTAATGTGCTGAGTGCGGGAAGGATAATAAAGGTGCAGGTCATAATCCAGAATATGCCCATAGTAATCACCAATCCCATGCTGGCTATGCCCTGATGAGGCGAAAAAGCCAATCCGGCAAAGCTGGATGCTGTCGTTAGTGCGCCATAGAACATGGCTCTGGCGGTGCTGGATTGATAAATGTTTTGTTCTTCAGAAAGCGAATGGTGCAGCTTTTCTACCATGTGTATACCGTTGTCAACACCA
The DNA here is from genome assembly GCA_041661895.1 of Methylobacter sp. Classification (GTDB taxonomy): domain Bacteria; phylum Pseudomonadota; class Gammaproteobacteria; order Methylococcales; family Methylomonadaceae; genus Methylobacter_A. The sequence continues at coordinate 4,792 of JBAZTN010000162.1, forward strand.
AGTCCCAGTAACAGCGGCAAGGCGATGATATTGGCATAATTAATGGGTATGTCGGCGATAACCGCACTCGCCATGGTAAACAACCCAGCCAGTATGAGCGGTGTCATGACCAGCGCCGTATCGACAATATTGCGTCGAATGGCAAACAAAAGAAGCGCGATGGTGATCAGGGCGATCACAATGGCTTGCTGAAAGGCGGATATGACTTCTTTCATGGATTCCCAATACATGATCGGCAAATCGGTTGTTTCAGGCGCGACAGATTGTACTTCGGTAATGAATTCTTCCAGACTGGTTAAATCGTTCAGGTCTTTTTTAGGAAATATCTGGATGCGATACGAACCGTTCTTGCTCAGCCACTTGTCCCTGATGTCGGAAGGCAGATCGGCCAGAGTAATTTCTCTGGCATTGAAGCTTTCTGATAATTCGTTCATGACGTACGGGAGTGTGCCGAGCAGCGTAGTCTGGATTTTCTCAATGAACATCCGTCGACTGGTTTCTTGTCGCGTGTCAAGTTCGATCAAAATATCCTGCAGTTCTTTTTTAAAACCTGTTAACGCTGTGCGCTCATGGGCATCGGTTTTTGCAGGCAGGATGGTATCGATGGCTTTTATCAGACGGTTAATACCGGGAACTGGGTCGGCATCGGTTTTTAGCGCGGGAAAACTTTGCGTCTGCGCGCCAAGCATCAGCCCCATTTCTTCAATCAAGGCCAGTTTGTCTTCCTGGGCAGTGGGTTGGAAATCAAAAAGACTGATGGTTTTATCAACCGAAGGTAATGCCGAAAGCTTTTGTTCCAAGGCTTTGACACTGTTTTCATCCTTGACCAAAACGGTCACGGTCATGGGCGTGGTTTCCTTATCTTTCATCAAATTTTTGAAAGCGATAACCGATTCGGTATTAGGATCGCGCAGGTTAATCGGATTGAAATCGGTCTTCACGTTTAACGCCAGTACGATAGAGATGACGGCGATAACAAAGGTTGCAATGGCAATCGGCTTGGCATAATGGAGCGGTAAGATCGCCAGTTTTTCTGACAGTTTTGTAAGTCCATTCTGGTCTTCTGCCGCCAGGAACTTTGCCGGAGCCGGGAGGATTCTTAGCAGCGCCGGCAAGGCAATCAGTGTAATTAACAAGCAGATAAACAGACTGGTGCCTGCCAGCAGGCCAAGCTCGGATACGCCTTTATAATCGGTCGGTATAAAAGCATAAAGTCCGATGGATGTGGTGCCAGCGCACAATAATAGCGAGGGAGATGTGCTCATTAAGGTACTGCGTAGCGCCAACTCTTTATGAATATGATGAGTCAGATTATCCCGATAGCGCAAACAAAAATGAATGGCATATTCCACGCCCAAACCGATATTGGATACGGCAAAAGCAACTGAAATTAAATTAAGCTCTTTTACGGAAAAAGCAGCGAACGCCCCGCAAAAAACCATGCCCAAGGCGAGTGTAATCAACGTGGCTACTGTCAATAAAACAGATCGATAAGCAACCAATAAGATCAACAAAACCAAAGCAACAGAGAAAATACTGGCGGTAAAAGTACCGGCACTCATACCGGACAATTCATCATCTTCAAGACCGACTTCGCCGGTGACCCAAACTTTAACGGCAGGCAGACTAGGATCCTGAATTTCAGCAACGGCTTTGCGGATAGACTCAATCGCACTTTCGGCAGGACGGATTTGCGAAAAATCAAACTTGGGCGAGACGACAATAAAGCCGTTGCCGGAATTAGTTTTCTTTTCAGCAATCATCGACTCCCAAGAGAGCAAAGCGTTTTCGCCATTGACCGATTTATGCAAGGCTAACGTAACCTTATCAATCAGCGAGGTTAGATCAATAGGCACAACCTGTGTCTTGTCGGTGGACGTTAGGGCATCTTCAAAAATTGAAAAAAAGCCGGTCAGATTGGGTTCCTGGGCAATTCTGCCGATAAACGGCTGTGCGAGCGACAGGTCGTTAGATATAGACTGCAACTCGTCGGCGTCGAGATAAAGCAGGCCGTTCTGACGGAAAAATTCGTTATCGTTGGGGATATAAGCTGAATTAAAATGATCTTTGTTGGCGCTGAGCAGGCGCAGCAACCTTTTAGTGGCCGATTTGGTCAGTTCCGGCGTATCCGATTCAACCACCAGTAACAGAGTGTGCAAATCCTGCGAAAAGGCTTTTTCATAATTGCGGCGGTTTTTTTGAAAAGGCGCTTCGGGAGAGATCAGCTCGGCAGTGTCGGTATTAATGCTCAAATGACCGGCTGCGTATTGCA
>JBAZTN010000163.1:0-6929 GCA_041661895.1 Methylobacter sp.
GTTGATTCTTGACGAGCCGACCGCGGGCGTTGATATAGAAATACGCCGGTCCATGTGGAAAATGATGCAGGAAGTTAACCAGCAGGGCACGACCATTATTTTAACCACGCACTATCTGGAAGAGGCGGAAAGTCTGTGCCGCAATATCGCCATTATCAATCACGGGCAGATCGTTGAAAACTCCGATATGGCGAGCTTGCTGGCCCGGCTGCATGTCGATCACTTTGTTCTGGATTTGGCACAACCCATCGTTGCAGCGCCTGTCATTGAAGGCTATCAAATTGAGCGCGTGGCAGATAAGGTTCTTAATGTTGCCGTACCCAAGGAACACGGGCTAAATAAATTATTCAGTCAGTTAACAGCCCATAATATCGAAGTCATCAGCTTGAAAAACAAAACTAATCGGTTGGAACAATTATTTATGGATTTGGTTGAATCAAGCCCTAAACCAACAGGTGCTGTACGATGAATTACTCCATTGCTTTTAGAACAATTGTTACCAAGGAAGTTCTTCGATTTATCAGGATCTGGCCTCAAACATTATTGCCGCCCGCTATAACGACGGCGCTTTATTTTTTAATTTTCGGCAAGTTGATTGGCGATCGTATAGGCACTATTAACGGCGCAAGCTATATGGACTATATCGTTCCGGGCATTATTTTAATGTCCGTTATCAGTCATTCCTATGCGAATGTGGTTTCTTCTTTTTACTCGACCAAGTTTCAACGCAACATTGAAGAGTTGCTGGTTGCCCCGATACCCAACTGGGTGATTTTGGGCGGGTATGTGAGTGGCGGTATTATTCGAGGATTATTAGTAGGTGTCGTAGTGGCTTTAATATCGCTGTTTTTTGCTGATATTGCCGTCAATAATGTTGCGATTACCTTATCAGTCGCAGTGCTGACAGCCACGTTATTTTCTTTGGCCGGCTTTATTAATGCGGTGCTTGCAGAAAGTTTTGATGATATTTCAATTATCCCGAATTTTGTTTTAACCCCGTTAAGCTATTTGGGCGGGGTTTTCTATTCAGTAGAGATGCTGCCCGGTGTTTGGCAGGCCATCTCGATGGGAAATCCCATTTTGTATATGGTCAATGCCTTCCGTTACGGTTTTATAGGCGTGACGGATATTGATATTCAGATTGCTTTTGAAATTACTGGCGGATTTATTGTTATGTTGACTTTGTTTAGTCTGTTCCTTTTACACAAAGGCATTGGCATTAAAAATTAATTCGTCGGTTTTTCTATTCCTGATGAGGCCGCTTTTCATCGGGTGGCCTATCAGTGTCCTGATTTGAGTCGAGCTGCTCCGGCCTGTTTTGATCAGCTAAATAAAGTTTGATAGGCTCTGGCTGATTGTTCCGGTTGGCTGTCAAATAACCCGCCAATGACGGCTAACAAATCGGCCCCCGCAGCAAGTAAGGGTGCGCCATTTTCCGGAAGTATCCCGCCAATGGCAACAATCGGGATGTTGAGAGCAAGTTTTGCTTTTTGCAGCGTTTCAATATGGGCAGGTGCAGCCAGCGGCTTGGACGAGGACGGAAAAAAGCGTCCGAAAGCGGCGTAAGTAGCGCCCTGTGCTTGCGCGTTGATGGCCTGTTCGACAGAGTCATAGCAGGAAACACCAATAATAGCCTTGGCGCCTAATTGTTTTCTGGCCTGCGCAATATTGCCGTCTTCTTTTCCAATGTGGACACCATCAGCGCCGACAAGTGCGGCAAGCTCAATATCGTCATTGATGACTAGCTGGATTTTATGTTGATGGCAGATTTTGACTAACTCGCGGGCAAGATACGGAGCATCATTTGGATTTTTATCGCGATATTGCACGATAACAGCGCCGCCCCGGATAGCCGCTGCAACTTCGTTGATAATGGTGTCGCCGGATTTGTTCATCGTTTGGGTGATCGCGTACAGTCCGCTTGCTGGAAAATTCATGCGGGCTGTCCCTGCCCGCACCCTTTCGGGCGCTTTGCGTGCAAATCCGCTCCAGGCGGATTTGTCATGCGTCTTCCTCCACCCAGAAAAATCGGTTGGGTACGTGCTGGCCTTTGCCTGGTTGATAGGCGGTATTTAATGAATTCCAAGTGTATTCCTGAGCTTCCGTAACGGCTTGCAACGGCTCCAGACCATGCGCTATCAGCGCTGCAATACTGGCGGCCAGGGTGCAGCCGGATCCATGGTAGCTAAACGGCAATCTGTCCCAGGTGTAGGTTTCCCAATAGCGATGGTCATGGAACAGCTGGTTGCTGACTGAGGGCGTGTCTTCATGGCTGCCGGTAATCAGCACATAGTCACAGCCTTTTTCCAGCAATGCCAGCCCGCAGTCATTAAGGTCGGTCAATCCTGCGAGTTTTCGTGCTTCTTCACTGTTGGGCGTTAACACGGTAGTGCAGGGCAGCAGCAAGTCAACAATAGTTGCTATGAGCCGATCGTTTGACAATTCAGCGCCGCCGCCCGCTGCCAGTACCGGATCTAAAATGACTGGAATGTGCGGGTGTTGTTTCAATATCGAATGGATGGCGGCTGCGGTTTCATGATGGCCGATTAAACCGATTTTGAAGGCATTAACAGGCAGATCATCCAACAAGGTGTTGGCCTGACTGATAATGGCTTCAGGGCTTTGTGGAATGAGTTTTATTACATTCCGGGTATCCTGCTCGGTTAAGGCTGTGATAACGCTGGCAGCATGACAGCGATGGCTGGCCAGGGTTTCTATGTCGGCCTGAACCCCAGCGCCTCCGCTGGGGTCATGACCGGAAAATGAAAGCACAACAGGACGATTTAATGTCATTGCGGGTAATTGTATTGTTGCTGCTGTGGATAACCTTGTTGCTGCGGATAGCCTTGCTGTTGAGGGTAACCCTGTTGCTGCGGATAACCTTGCTGTTGAGGGTAACCCTGTTGCTGCGGATAACCCTGTTGTTGAGGATAACCTTGCTGTTGAGGGTAGCCTTGTTGTTGCGGATAGCCCTGTTGTTGAGAAGACCCTTGCTGCGCGCCAGCATTTTTATTGGCGACAATGGCCAGTTCTACGCGACGATTCTGTCCGCGATTTGCCTCATTTACATTAGGCACTTTCGGCATTTTCTCACCCATACCCTGTTGGGTGAGACGGGAAAAATTGACGCCATGTTGAGTTAAATAACTTGAAACACTGGCGGCGCGTCGTTCCGATAACGATTGATTATAACTGTCTGTGCCTACATCATCAGTATGTCCGGTTACATTGATCGTTGAATCCGGAAATTGATTTAATACCTTCGCTACTGAATCCAGAGCGCTTTGCGCTTGTGACGTTAAATTTGCCGAATCAAAATCAAAAGTAATGCTGCTAGGCATGGTTAGATTAAGGGTATTTTCCGCCGTTCTTTGCACTTCGATGCCAGTACCCTGCAAGGACTGCTGCATTTCTTGTTGCTGATGATCCATATAGGCGCCCACAGCCGCTCCAACGACACCACCGGCTAAAGCGCCCCATCCGGCATTTTGAAGATCGTTGCCGCCGAACAGCGTTCCCGCGCCTGCGCCGGCCGCCGCGCCCAATCCGCCACCCATGGCCGCCTTGCTGAGAGAGGATTGCCCGGTGTAAGGATCAGTGACACAAGCTGTCAAAAGAATTGAACTTATACCCATCGTCAATAATTTCTTTTTCATAGTAATATCTTTAGGTTGATTTGGATGAGACTTCTAACGAAGTCGATTTAAGCGCTCTTGGTTTTATATACGATATTTATATTATATAACGCGCTTAATAAATTAAAGCTGAACAATATAGTTAATTTCGACTACGCATTTAAATATGACAAAGGTTTTCATCAAAACCAGTGTGTCATGCTTTTCACCAATTAAACCAATGGCAGAAATCAGTGCAGCTAACAGAAACGGATAATCAAGCTTATTTCGATAAAAATAAAGCCAGAGAGAAAACCTGTGCAGGTTGGTTAAAAGAGCAAAGCAAAGCCGTCCGTAAACCCATTTTATTTGCCGCTATTGCGGGCATTACCAATGGCTTGGGCGTGATTGTTCAATCGGCAGCACTGGCTTATATACTGCAAGCCGTTATTATCGACAAGCTGCCGTGGGCGTCTTTAATTACGCCATTCATAGTGCTTGCAGCCGTTTTTATCCTGCGTAGTTTGTGTGTTTATTTACATCAAACATGGGGGATTGAAGCAGGAGCGCAAGTCAGAACGTCGGTAAGGCAACAGTTGTTAGATAAGTTCTTAACGCTGGGACCAGCCGAAATCAAGCAACGTCAAAGCGGTGAATTGGCGGCCGTGACGTTGGAACAGGTTGATGCGCTGGAAAATTATTTTTCGCGTTATTTGCCCCAGCAAATGATAGTCGGCGTGTTGCCGGTCATCATGATAAGCGTGGTCATGCCGGTTAACTGGGTGGTCGGGTTGATCTTTTTAGTGACCGGGCCGCTGGTGCCGGTTTTTATGGCATTAGTCGGCATGGGTGCTGCCTCAGAAAATCGCAGTCAGTTTTTGGCGATGGCAAGAATGAGCGGTTATTTTCTCGATCGCTTGCAAGGACTGATGACGCTAAAGCTGTTCGGCCAGACTGCTCAGGAACTGGAAAATATCAACAGGATTGCCAATGGTTTTCGGGAAAGAACCATGGCGGTATTGCGTATTGCATTTTTATCATCGGCAGTTCTGGAATTTTTTAGTGCGGTTTCAGTTGCCCTGGTGGCCGTTTATGTCGGCCTGGGCTTATTAGGACTGATTCATTTCGGGCCGGCCGTGCATATCAGTTTAGGTGAAGCGCTGTTCGTTCTGCTGCTGGCGCCCGAGTTTTTTATGCCGCTCAGGCAATTGGCCATCAATTATCATGACCGGGCCGCGGCTTTGGGCGCGACTGATGCTATTCTCGCGATACTGGAGCAAGACGTCGAGGTGCTGGAAACAGGGGATAGCGATCCAGGCTCAACTGGCCTAATCGAATTTAACAATGTCAGTAAATCCTACGGCAAGCGACAGGTCTTAAACTCTATTAACCTGCACATTGCTGCCGGTGAAAAAATAGCCTTGGTTGGCGAATCGGGTGCCGGGAAAACGACGCTTTTAAATCTGCTATTAGGTTTTGAGTCCCCAACCGAAGGGCGGGTATTGCTTAACGGCCAAACGGTTAACCGTGAATGCGCCGCGAAAGCTATTGCATGGGTGGGACAGAACGCCTATATCTTCCACGGCAGCATCAAAGACAATATCGCGCTGGCCGATCCTGATGCGTCTGAACAAAACATTGTCAATGCGGCGCAGGCGGCCGGCGTAACGGAATTTAGCGCACAACTCCCGGAAGGCTTGCTGACCCAGATTGGCGAGCGGGGCTATGGCTTGTCAGGCGGTCAGGTGCAAAGAATCGCGCTGGCAAGAGCATTTTTAAAAAATGCCGATATTGTCTTGCTGGATGAGCCCACCGCCAATCTCGATGCGGCCAACAAAACCCTGCTGTTGGATGTCATCGAGCAATTGTTTGCAGATAAAACCCTGATTATCGCCAGCCATGACGCGGAAGTGATTCACAGAATCGACAGACGGATAGAATTGCAGCAAGGACGGTTGGTGTCATGAAAGATTTATGGTTTTTCCTGAAATTATTCAAGCCGCATAGCGCCTGGCTAGCGGGCGGAATTTTCCTTTCATTGCTGACTGCATTGGCCTCTATCGCTTTACTAACACTGTCGGGCTGGTTTATCAGCGCTTCGGCGATAGCCGGATTGGTCGCCATTGACGGCACTACACTGGTCTTCAATTTTATGCTGCCCGCCGCGCAAATACGCGCTTTGGCGATCACCCGCACGTTGGGCCGTTACGGTGAGCGGATTGTGACGCATGAAGCGACTTTCCGGGTATTGGCGGGAATACGCAGCTGGTTTTTTCAGCAGCTTATTCCTTTGGTTCCTGGGCGTTTGGTGGCTATGCGCAGCGGAGATTTATTGTCACGCATGACGGCGGATATAGATGCCTTGGACGCGCTGTATTTACGGCTGCTTGCTCCTGCCGTTGTAGCGGCGGTTGGCGTAACAGCGGTTACCGTCTTCTTGGCTTATTATGCACCGGTGATCAGCCTGACTACCGGTCTTATGCTGATAATTGCCTCAGTGTGGACGCCGTGGATTTTTAACCGTCTGGGTAGTGCCGGGGCGGAAGAAATCGTCGTATTGGCGGCAAATTTCAGGATTCGGCAAGTCGATATGATGCAGGGTCTGGCGGATTTGATCGCCAATCAGGCTTACGGGCGATTTAGCGATTTTCTTGGGCAGTTTTCTGATTTGATGATTAACACCCAGCGCCGGAACAGCCGCTTGACGGCGATTTCTTCGGCCTTCACCTTATTGCTGTCGCAGATTACATTATTAATGGCGTTGGTTCTTGTGGCGATTTCATTTAAAGACGGCCTGTTATCGGGAGCGGATTCCGCCTTGGTTGTTTTTTGTGTGATTGCGGCTTTTGAGTTAGTAATGCCCCTGCCGCAAGCCATGCAGATGCTGGCGAAAACCAAAAAAGCCGCACGGCGTATCAGGCAGGTTACAGAAATGTCGCCGACAATTACCCGGCCAAATCAGCCATTAGCATTGCCGGGCCGTTATGATTTGCAGTTAAATGATGTGAGCTTTCGCTATCCGGATCAGCAGGATCGGGTGCTGAAAAACATCAGCCTGACTATTCCACAGGGCAGTAAAATTGCCATTGTCGGCCCTAGCGGTTCGGGTAAGACCACCTTATTGCAATTGTTAATGCGTTACTACGACCCTGAACAGGGCAATGTTTTATTGGGCGGACAAGATTTAGAGCAATTCGATGCCGATGAATTAATGAGCTGTTTTGGCGTATTGTCTCAGCGCAGCCAATTGTTCGCCGCCAGCATTAAAGAAAACCTGTTGATTGCCAAACCGAACGCCACAGCAACAGAGCTGGA
>JBAZTN010000164.1:0-6862 GCA_041661895.1 Methylobacter sp.
CTAGACAGACTTAATATGTTGTGGAGGTATGTCCCGTTTAGTCGCGCCGGTATAGAGTTGTCTTGGTCGACCTATTTTTTGTTCGGGGTCAGATATCATTTCATCCCAATGAGAAACCCAACCGACGGTCCTGCCCATGGCGAAAATCGCAGTAAACATGTTGCTGGGTATACCTAATGCGTGTAGCACAATGCCGGAATAAAAATCGACATTCGGATAGAGTTGTTTTTCAATGAAATACTCGTCTTCAAGAGCAATACGTTCAAGTTCCAGGGCCAGTTTAAATATTTTGTCATCATGCAGCCCTAATTCAGTGAGTACTTCATGGCAGGTTTCGCGCATTAATTTGGCACGAGGATCATAATTCTTGTAGACGCGATGTCCGAAGCCCATGAGTCTGAATGAGTCACTTTTATCCTTCGCTTTTTCTAAATAGATACCAATATTTGAAGCGTCACCAATCTCTTTCAGCATGTTCAACACGGCTTCATTAGCGCCGCCATGCGCAGCGCCCCAAAGACAAGCGATTCCTGCTGTGATACAGGCAAATGGATTGGCGCCGCTGGAGCCGGCCAGGCGGACGGTTGAAGTTGAGGCGTTTTGTTCATGGTCGGCATGAAGGATTAAAATTCTGTCTAGTGCGCGTACCAAAACTGGGTTGGGTAAGAACTCATCGCAAGGCGTGGACAACATCATGCGCATGAAGTTTTCGACATAGCTCAATTTGTTTTGTGGATAAATAAACGGTGAACCAGTGCTGTACTTGTGGCACATAGCAACGATAGTCGGTACTTTGGCAATCAGACGAATGGCGCACATGGCGCGATCCTCTTTAGACCGGATGTCCAGTGCATCATGATAAAAAGCAGATAGTGCTCCGACCACACCAACCATTATGGCCATCGGATGCGCGTCGCGACGGAATCCCTTGAAGAAATTGGTTAGTTGATCATGTACCATTGTGTGCATAGAGATATCATGTACAAATATTTCTAGTTCTTTGCTAGTAGGCAATTCACCATGCAATAGTAGATGACAGACCTCCAGGAATGTGCATTGTTCTGCAAGTTGTTCGATGGGGTAACCGCGATATAGCAGAATACCTGCTTCACCGTCTATATAGGTTATGGATGAGCTACAGCTGGCGGTTGAAGTAAAGCCAGGGTCATAAGTAAACATGCCCGTCTGTTTATACAGGCTTTGGACATCTAATACATCAGGTCCTGTAGTTCCAGACAAAATGGGTAACTCGCATAAAGACTGAGCTTCCTCATTTAAAGTAACGTTGCGTTGTTTGGTCATGGCTTTTTCTCGGTTTTGATCGTTGTGATGCTACATCATAAGATGGTTGAATAAACTGAGGACTCCGGTTTATAACAGCCAGCTCGGCAAATGATGTGAAGTAGGTATTTGGAAAGGAGTTACTTATGTTAGTAATAAGATCTTTAAAATACCTACATTTTCATTATGTTATATCAAAAAAAATTGGGCAACTTTAGTTATTAAGCTTGAATAACATTGTCGATGGCTTCTTTTGCCAGTTCGGTAACTTTGGCCCAATTTTTTGATTTTACAACATCGGCAGGTGCCAGCCATGAGCCACCCACGCAAGCAACATTGCTAAGCTTTAAATAAGCATTGTAATTTTCTGGAGAAATACCACCAGTTGGGCAAAAAGTGACTTGTGGAATAGGACCAGCAATGGCTTTTAGCATAGGGATGCCACCAGCCGCTTCTGCTGGAAAAAACTTGAAATGATCCAGTCCATATTCCATGCCCAACATCAGTTCTGACAATGTAGATATGCCAGGAATTAGAGCTATATTTCCAGTTTTGGCCGCGGTTAAAAGAGTTGGTGTCAGTCCAGGGCTAATGGCGAAAACAGCGCCTGCATCTTCTGCTGCCTTTAATAACTCAGGGGTTGTAATGGTACCTGCGCCAACGATGGCATCTTCGACTTCCTGACTGATGAGTCTGATCGCTTCAAGCGCTATGGGAGTGCGTAATGTAATTTCAAGTACTTTAATGCCGCCTGCGACCAAGGCTTTAGCCAGTGGAACAGCATCATCCAGATTCTGTATAACCATTACTGGCATTACTGGGCAGGTATTTAAAATAATGTTAGGTTGGATTTTCCAATTGTTTTGATTCATTTTCTTACCAAAATATTTGTTGATTCTTGATGATGCTGGTTTGAATTAATAATCTACCGGGAACAGCGGGGTTGCTTTTGTGCTGTTCCCGATAGATTCAGTTGTGTGCAAATTAGTTGCCGTTAAATATTCAGCCCAGACATAAATCCAGGGTGTGTTAATAAGTTAATCGGCTACAAACAGGTTGGTTGCACCTGTTTCAGCGGAAGAAGCACCTAAACGGAAAGCGCCAAACAATTCTCGACCCATGCCATAGTGATGATTAGTGGAACTGTTTGCATCAGGAACGCGGGCGTTAAACTCTGCCTCGTCAACTAATACATTTACTTCGCCGGTCTGGGTATTCAGGTAAATGATGTCTCCTGTGCGTACTTTCGTTAAGGGGCCGCCTTCAGCACACTCAGGGCACATGTGAATAGCTGAGGGTACTTTGCCAGAGGCGCCCGACATTCGGCCATCGGTCACTAGAGCGACTTTGAATCCTTTGTCTTGCAGGACACCTAGTGGAGGCGTCAGCTTATGCAGTTCTGGCATCCCATTGGATTTTGGTCCCTGGAAGCGGAGCACTACGATGACATCCTTTTCCAACTCGCCACGTTTGAAGGCCGCAACCACATCATCCTGATCGTCAAATACCATCGCAGGCGCTTCAACGATCTGATGCTTTTCAGATACAGCAGAAACTTTTGACACGCCACGTCCCAAATTACCGTGCATAACATGCAAGCCGCCACCGGCTGCGAATGGTTTTGCAACGGTGCTGATAACTTCAGGATCTAAAGATGCTTCGGGGCAGGGTTCCCATACTAATTTGCCGTCAATCAATTTGGGTTCTTGAGCGTAATTCTTCATGCCACGCTCATCAGCAACCGTCAGAATATCTTCATGCAACAGACCGTGTTTTAACAGTTCTGCAATTAGCGCGCCCATGCCGCCAGCGGCCTGGAAGTGATTGATGTCTGCCTGGCCGTTTGGATAAATGCGGGTTAGCAATGGTATTGCTCTGGAAAGTTTGTCAAAATCATTCCAGTTAATGATGATGCCTGCTGCACGCGCAATGGCGACCAAGTGGATGGTGTGGTTGGTCGATCCACCCGTTGCCAGCAAACCAACGATGGCGTTCACGATCGCTTTTTCGTCGATCATATGTCCAACTGGACGAAAATCATTGCCCAGCGCCGTAAATTTCAAAACCTGTCTGGCAGCCGCTTTGGTCAATTCATCGCGCAATGGTGTGTAAGGGTTGATGAATGAGCTGCCGGGCAGATGCAGTCCCATAATTTCAACCATCATTTGGTTACTGTTTGCGGTACCGTAAAATGTACAGGTGCCTGCACTGTGATAGGATGCGGACTCAGACTCCAGCAGCTCTTTGCGCCCTATTTTGCCTTCGGCGTAAAGCTGGCGGATACGAACTTTTTCTTTATTTGCCAAGCCGCTAGGCATGGGGCCTGCAGGAACAAACACAGCAGGCAAATGGCCAAAGCTCAAGGCGCCGATCAGTAGTCCCGGGACAATCTTGTCGCAGACACCCAGGTAAATTGCACCGTCAAACATGTTGTGACTTAAGCCGATTGCGGTAGCCATGGCTATCACGTCACGGCTGAACAATGACAGCTCCATGCCGGGACGACCTTGTGTAACTCCATCGCACATAGCAGGTACACCGGCTGCAAATTGGGCAACGCCACCGGCTTCCTTTATGGTGGCCTTGATTAACGCAGGCGCGTCTTTATACGGTTCATGTGCCGACAACATATCATTATAAGAAGAGATAATGGCGATGTTGGCTTTTTGATGTCCAGTTAAATCGGTCTTTTCACTGGCTGCGCAGGCAGCAAAAGCGTGAGCCAAGTTGCCGCAAGCAAGTTCTGCTCGATGAGGCTCTTTTTTTGCAGCCGCATCAATACGTGCCAAGTAAGCTGAGCGGGTTTCACGGCTACGCTCAATAATTTCGGTAGTAACTTTTTCTAATACGGGATGCATAATGTGTTCCTTTTGTATCGCTACTGGTTAAAGGCTTAAGGTATATTTGGCTTGTGCGGAAGTTATTTTTTATTCATCCCAAGCCCTGCCGTCACGAGCAATCAGGGCTGCGGACGAGTCAGGTCCCCAGGTTCCGGCGGAGTAAAGCTTTGGCGCATCATTGAGCGTGTTCCAGGCGTTTTGTATGGAGTCAACCCAGGTCCAAGCCTGTTCAATTTCATCTCGACTGATGAACAGAGCAGAGTTACCTCGCATGGCTTCGAGCAATAATCGCTCATAGGCGCCAAAAATGCGACTATCGTTAAACGTATCTGAGAAGCTTAAATCCAGCTTAGTTTGATGTAATTTAATGGTCTCATTAATGCCCGGTTCTTTATTAAGCATGTGCACTTCCACGCCTTCATTGGGCTGGAGACGAATAATGAGTTTATTGGCTGGCAGATTGCGATAACTGTCCTTAAAAATATTGTGCGGCAACTGCTTGAAATGAACCACAATTTCCGAGCGTTTAGCAGGCATTCGTTTTCCTGTGCGCAGATAAAAGGGTACATTTGCCCAGCGCCAGTTATCAATATCGACGCGCAATGCGACAAAGCTGTCTGTAGTGCTTTTCTGGTTGGCACCTTCCTCTTCAAGATAACCAGGTACGGGCTTTCCTTTATGAAAACCAGCCGAGTACTGGCCGCGCACAGTAGTTTGTTCTGCATTGTCAGCCGTAATGGGGCGTAATGCGCTTAGGACTTTTATTTTTTCACGATGTATGTTTTTAGCATCTAAATTGACCGGTGGCTCCATGGCGATAAAAGTCAAAATCTGCAACAAGTGATTTTGCACCATGTCCCGTAATTGCCCTGCGTCATCAAAATACCCCCAGCGCCCCTCAATACCGATGTCTTCAGCAACGGTAATTTGAATATGGTCGATGGCATTGTGATCCCAGTTGGTAGTAAAAATGGAATTGGCAAAGCGCAATGCAAGCAAGTTAAGAACGGTTTCCTTACCTAGATAATGATCGATTCGATAGACTTGGTCTTCCTTGAAAACTTTGGCTACTTCATCATTGATTTCCTTTGATGACTCAAGATCATGGCCTATGGGTTTTTCCATGACAATGCGTGATTCGCGGGTAAGCACGCCGGATTTATCAAGACCCTGGCAAATGTTCTTAAATAACGAGGGCGGTACGGAAAAATAATTCACCATAACCCTGTTTTTTTGATCAATGACTGCGTGCAGTTGCTGGAACTGATCAGGCTGAGTTAAGTCGATTTGAAGATATGAGAGTCTGGCAGAAAGTTTTTCCCATACCGCATTATCAATTGCTTCGCCCAAAAATTCCTGCAAGCTTTTGAGTGTTATCCCAACAAATCCTGCATTGTCTTCGGGAAGCCTGTCTACGCCTATGACTTTGGTATCAAGAGCGATTAAGCCCGCTTTTTCAAGGTGATACAAAGAAATTAGCAATTTTCGACGGGATAAATCGCCTAACGCACCAAAGATAACCAAATCACAGGGTTTAAATGTTTTTTCGTTCATAAATTAATGTGTTGAGTAATAGTAATGGGCTGTAATAGACCAGCAATCCATATGCGGAAAAATTAATATCTTATTATCGCAGAATTTCTGTCAGGGTGCAGTTCTGGATACACGTGTGTAGCGGCAAAAATCAAGTTTTATGAATATATAAGAGGTGCAAATCTAACTTGTTGCTAATTTTAATGATGAAAATAACTGATTTTTGGATTAATTGTCATCTGGTGTTTATTTCGGGCATGTGACTCAGGATTTAATGGTCAGAAATAAAAATTAAGAGGTAGTTCGTTATTTGATGTTTGTATCGAATCGATATTTAGTTGACAGTATTCTTCGGCTTCTTTTATAGTATTGATACGCTACTAAATAAGCAGGTATTTTTGAATACAGTATCTTCGCTATATCGGTTGGTTCTGGTGATTGTTCAAGATATCGAGTTGAAGTGGTTGATCTATGGGGGCGCCGGCTTGAATGACTAAGTTTTGTGTCCATTGATGATTTAAAACAACAAAAGGTAGAAGAAAATGAGCGAAGAAGTACAAAAAAAAGATAATTTCTGGTTATACGTTGGCTTGGTAACCGTTGCTTTAGTGACTGTTCTTGTTATGGTTAAACTAAGTGAGAATGAAAAGTTTGCCCCGATCAAGCAGCAGTTGGAAGAAAATACAGCTCTCATGAATATTCGGGTTTTGAATTGAATTTAAAGTTTATGTCATTTCTAGCACGAACAATCGATTGCTTAAAAAATAATAATAATAATCAGGAGAGAATAATGAAACTTAATTATATATGTCTGTTGGCGGCGTTATCTTTTTTTTCTGGAGCTGCATCGGCGACAGAATATGTGTATAGGGATCTTATGGCTAATACACTGCCTTCGCCAGGATGTGCGGTAGAGTCCGAAGCCATTGCAAATGCATCAAAAGCCTATAACATCACAAAATTTAGCAAAACATTTTGTCAGACACAAGGTTATGGCTGGCATGTTGAAAAAGTGAAGGATGAGGGGAAAGCTGTCTGCACAGATTGCACTGGTGCTAATGATGGCAAAAAGCAGTGCCATCTGGAAGATGTGATTGTTACCTGTAAACGAATCAAACCCGGTTCAGTAGGCATGTTGCCCGGAAAAGGTTGATTGGGATGTGAGCTGCAAGAGATATGACTATGTCTCTTGCTAATTTTGGTAGCTG
>JBAZTN010000165.1:0-6813 GCA_041661895.1 Methylobacter sp.
GTCCTGAGTAGCCTCCTCTAAAACCCATATCCGGCTCAGCACGAAACTCTGCGGGTAGCTGTTCCCATTCTTCAAGGCACACATAAGGAGGATTGCTGACGATGACATCATATTTTGTGTCAGGTAGTTCTTGAAACAAATCTGATTGATAAAGTGCCACTGAATCAGATAGCTGGTGCTTATCGATATTGATTTCGGCAACGTCGAGTGCATCGCTAGATAAATCAACGGCATCGACTAAAGCATCAGGAAAGGCGTAAGCGCAGGCGATGGCTATGCAGCCACTGCCGGTACATAAATCTAAAATGCGGCTAACCTCTTCTTCATTTACCCAGGGCGCAAAGCGCTGTTCGATTAACTCGGCAATGGGCGATCTTGGAACCAGCACGCGTTCATCAACATAAAACGCTAAACCCGCAAAAATGGCTTCATGGGTCAAATAAGCGGCCGGTTTGCGTTCCTTGATGCGCCTATCGATTATATCGATAACATCCTGACGTTCTTTCAACGTTAAAACGGTTTCCAGGTAAGGTTCGGCCAAGTCATAGGGTTGATAAATGGTATGCAGCACCATCGCCGCAGCTTCATCAAGCGCAGTTGCAGAACCATGACCAAAAAATATCTCCGCTTCCGTAAACCGGCTGGCGCCCCAACGAATATAATCGCGAATAGTCGTTAACGCTGTTAAAACCTCAGATGGAATTGTTTTCATTATTCAACAAAGTAATATTAAGAAACGGTCTGGCTCGACGAAAAGTAAATTTTAAACCAAACTTTATGCGTTTGCCCGAATAT
The DNA here is from genome assembly GCA_041661895.1 of Methylobacter sp. Taxonomy (GTDB): domain Bacteria; phylum Pseudomonadota; class Gammaproteobacteria; order Methylococcales; family Methylomonadaceae; genus Methylobacter_A. Next base: position 796 of record JBAZTN010000165.1, read on the forward strand.
TAAAGAAACAGGCATGAGTAAAAATCGATATGGCAGTGCTTGCTCGATGCTTAAAGCTATGTAGGCACTAGATCACCTAAAGTAGGTGCTTTAGGTGATACAGGAGCCATGTTATATATAAAGGGGTAATTGTTAAAAACTGGCAGCCTTTGCTCGCGCTTCTTTTGCCCCTGCAACATTTCTTTGCATTTCTCTAGCGTAGGCAATTAATAACCAGCTTTGTTTTTTCAGCATGTTATTGTTAGAAGCCAATAGTGCAGATTTTTTTGCCAAATCTTCTGCCAAACGGGGTTTTGATTGCTGTATTCTTAAAGCTGCTAACTTATAGAATAAATCCGCATTTCGAGGCTCAATTCTGATAGCTCTCTCAATAGAGACAGCAGCCGAGTCAAAATCACCCGCTTTAGTATTTTGATTCGCTGATGAAACTAACGCCCCGACAGCAGGAGATAATGATGTTCTGGATTCAAAAGGTTCAAACGGCTTTAACTTTGCTAATGGAGCCGATTCTGAGTTTGATAGTGGTTCAGTTTTTATTTCTTCAGTTCCTTCGAGTGGTGCAATTTTAACAGTTTCAACTGACTTGGTCTTTTTTGACTTTTTTTTCTGACTCGATTTCGGAATAGTCTTAATAGCGTCATCGGGATGTCCTTCATAAACCGGTGCAGACGACTGAGGTCCATTGAACCCGGCACAACCCGTGATAAGCGTTGGTAGCAAACAAATTAAAACAAAACGTTTAAGTAGCATGATTAAAAACTCGATGTTGTCAGACTGATTTTGTTGGTTATGAGAATTTCTTATAGCTAGTGCCTCTTTTCTTATTACACAAGATTTAAGAGCGGCTATGTGATCAGGCCACCATTTGTTCAATTCTCGAATAACCAATTTTCTAAAATTATAGCAAGAATAATGCCTTGCAGTGATATTTTAAAAAGCATTTTTTATGCATGGTATGATTAGCAATATTATTAAGTCTGTTTCATTAATGTTAATACTCGTATTAAAAAAACACCGTAACACTTAAAATATAGACATTATTGCATTCATTTCACACATTTGTTTTCTAAAGTTCCTTTGCAGTCTTTGGAAAATGTGCCTAGGTTTTAACCTGTCTGCCATTTACAATAGCTGAACTTTTAGATTTTTTCTGCCGGTATATGTCCAAAAGATACTCCATTTTTCTATTTCTACTTATTCCTGTATTGATCGCTGTTGCTGTTTATTTTGTGCCGACTCCATCACAGAAAGCGGGAATTACGCCGCCGCCGACCGTTAGCAAGCAATCAGTAGAAACCAGTGGCGTAGAAAAACCTTGTTCTAATGAACATCCCGAATGGCGTCAGGCTCAAATTATTGATGGCGTGAAGATTGAAGAAGCGCCGTCATGCGAACCTGATAATCCCTACGACATTGCCGTTTCCGTAAAAGGCACCAACAATGTGTCGATGAATACACTGATGCAAACACATTTGTCTCAGGATGCCTTGACCATGACCGATGATCTGGACGGCGATGGCGATCCCGATATCATTCACATCAAACTGGAAGTTGTGGAGCTTAACGGCGCAAGTCCCGACGGTGAATTTCTGATTAATACTTACGACATTGCCCCCGGTATTCAGCCGGGACTGTGGGTATTCGCTCCCAAATCCAGCGGCATGGCGCTTAAAAATTTCAATTCTGTTGTCGCTAATCCGCTGTTACGTGCGCCATCGCCGGTGATTCGCGTTGAACAAGGCGATAAGGTTTATATCACTCTGGAAAATACCCATTATTTACCGCACACCATCCATCTTCATGGTGTTGATCATTCCTGGGAAACCGCTGCCGGTGACGATAATGACGGCATGGAAGAACACCCTGTGTTCCCTGGTAAAAGCCATACCTATGAAATAAAGCCCAGACATACTGGGACCATGTTTTATCACTGCCATGTGCAAACCGCCCAGCATTATATGATGGGTTTAAACGGCATGTTTATTATTGAGGAAAATCAGCCGAATAACTGGGTGCAAACTTTTAATATCGGCGCGGGACAGGTGCGTCATCCTGCGGTAGCTGTGAAGAAATCCTACAGCCAGGAATATGATTTGTATTATCAGTCCGTCGATAAAAAACTGGCGCAAATCATACAGAATGCGAATGATCCAAGGCTTATCGCACAGCGAATGAACCGCGATTACAATATGACTGAATCGTTTGAAAACTATTTCATGCTGAACGGTCATTCTTTCCCCTATACGCTGAGGGACGCGGTAATTGTCGCCAATGAAGATGAAGATATAAAACTGCATGTCGCCAACGCCCAGCGTTCTTTGGTGGCGCTTCATATCCATGGGCATAAGGCAGCAATTACCGCTTATGACGGTGTTGAACAACCGGTTGGATCGCAGATAACGCGGGATGTATTCGACATCGCTCCTGCGCAACGGATTGATTTGCGGCTGCGCACCCAAAACAACGGCTTGGACAGTTACGGCCCCGGCCTGTGGATGTTTCATGACCATGTGCCAACCGGCACCACCACCGATGGCATGGAGCCAGGCGGCAACATGGCAATCCTTGCCTACAAGCCGTTGCTTGATGAACAAGGCATGCCGAAAATGCATGACGCTTTTCTCGATCAGGTATTTAACAAAGATTACTACGCCAAAAAACAGGCGGTCTGGGGTGAAGGTGATTTTGCGCCATTACTGGGGGAAGCCGGGGCAATTGCACCCGATTATATTCGCATCATCATTTTTGGTTTGGCGGCCGGTTTGGTCATAGGCCTACTTATTATTATGGCGCTGATTTACAAACGGAAACAAAAGTCATGAAATTATTAATGACACTCTTGATGTTGCTGGGCTTGCATTCCAACGCGGCAGTTGGTGAAGAGACCATGGCAATGATGCATCACGGCAGCATGATGATGGATGAAAAAGGCATGATCATGAATGCCAATAGTGACAATCTGCCCAAAGACTGCTCGAAGATTTCAGGCGACGTCAATATCATCATCCATGCCGGCCAGAAACACGCACTAAAATTTCCCGGCAAAATGTTTGCTTTTGACAATCAGGAATGGGATGTCGCACCCTGCTCATCAATTGATGATTCACGGCTTGCCTGGCTATTTGTATCCACAAGGCATGTTTCATTTGGAGCTCTACGGTCAAGGCGAATTGAAGGCATCCCTGATTGTACCCAGCCAGAAAAAAACCTATCTCGTGCATTGTGAATTGGCACAACACATGGAAAAAGGCATGAAAGCGCAATTAAAAGTTGATGGCGGCGATGGTGACTTACCCAGTATTCCCGGCATCAGCGAGCCTGTCAGGGCCGATGTCTATCCGGTGGATTGGAATCAGGCAACCTGGCTTATCCTGATTTTCTGCGGGCTGATTGGGCTCATTATTCCGTTTTTCATTATAAAAAATAAATAGGCACGGTAGCGGCTACTGCCCGTTAACTCCTGTAGTTGTGTTTTGGCTCGCTTGCTTGAGAGGCTTTTATGAAACAATTGATGTTGGTAGTGTTTTCCATACTGTTAATGAATTGGCAGAACGCATCCGCTGCCGATAAAACTGCTGCGCCAAAAAATAAAAACGATGCGTTGCAATGTGCCGCCTTCAGTCCTTATGTAGGCACACTTAGCCCCGATTACGGCCCTGCGCCGTCCAGAGAACTGATTAATACATTGCTGGATAAATTGGTTAAAGAAACCAAGTTCCGCTGCATCATGACTTACGGCGTCATGAATGGGTTGGAATATACCTTCGCCGCTGCAGAAGCCCGGCATCTTAAAGTGATTGCGATTATCTGGCTGGATAAAGATATCGCCGTCAATTCAAAATCCATTGCCAGCGGCATCGAGGTTGCTAAAACCTTCCCTAAAACCATTATAAAACTAAGCTGTGGCTCTGAAGTCAGAACCCGTCATGACTATGCCTTTGATGGCGAAATTACCCGCTGTATCGATAGTCTTCGCAAAGCAGGCGTATCCCAACCCATTACCACGATAGACACCTGGTGGGAATGGTGTAACCGCACTACGCCCTGTCACCAGAACAGTTTTGGCGCACAAGTCGACTGGATAGGAACTAATATTTTCCCATGGTGGGAAAACAAACATTCAGGGCTTTACCACTGCACGCCAGCGAAAGAAGCGGCTGACTTTCATATCGCACGACTTGAAGATGTTCGCAGAACCTATCCTGATAAAGAAGTGATCGTAACTGAATTCGGCTGGCCGAATGGCCCGGAGGGAAGTACTGAAACCAACCCTAAGACAGGTCAACAATGCGGCATTGCAAACAAGAAGAACCAGGCACTCGTTGTGCAATCAACATTTAAGAAACTGGCGGCAAGAAACTGGTCGGGCGTGGTATTCGAAGCGTTTTCAGAAAACTGGAAGTCCAGTAATGAAGGTGACACTGGCCCTTTTTGGGGAGTTTGTCAGGGCGAGTCGCCTTATACGTGTGCAAAGGAATTTAATAAAAAATAAGCAAATGATTTTTTAAAAAACTGGTTAAGCCTGTTGTGCCAGGCAATTAGATTTTTATTGATGCATGCTGGTTTTGCGGGAGCAAAAACCAGTGATAAAATATCTATTATTTACAATAACTGAAGATCTGATGATTTTCCTCTGTATTTCACGTAATATCAGATGTGGTCATACATACAATGTAATTTTACAGTGCGAATGGAATCAGCGATTGTGCTTTTTATTACCAATTTTAATTTGAGAACAGTTCTAAATGACTAAAGTAAAATTACTTCTACTTCTTCTAAGTGTTGTGTGGGTATTCACTGCATCCGAAGTTAGTTATGGCGCGCATCATACCGCTATAATCATCGATGCTGATAACGGCAACGTATTACATGAAGTAGATGCTACTCAGTCATGGTATCCCGCTTCACTCACTAAATTAATGACGCTGTACATGACCTTTGATGCGTTAAAAGCAGGAAGAATCCAGCTATATGACAGATTAATGGCATCCAGCCATGCAGCACAACAGCCCAATAGCAAGCTGGGGTTGAGACGGGGGGAAAGCTTAACTGTCGAGGAAGCCATTTTAGCCCTTATTACCCGCTCCGCGAATGATGCTTCGGTTGTGCTTGCTGAACATCTGGGAGGAACAGAAAAGAACTTCGCAGCCAATATGACTGTAAAAGCCCATTCACTGGGCATGTACAACACTAACTTCATGAACGCGACAGGTCTTCCCCACGACTTGCAAGTGACCACCTCCAGAGACATGGCTATCCTGGCATGGAATGCACAGCGTAATTTCCCCGAATATTATCACTATTTTTCTGCACACAGCTTTAATTACAAAGGCAGACAACTGCGAGCAATCAATAAGTTTACAGCCAACTATCCCGGTGCAGAAGGCATGAAAACCGGATTCACCTGCGGCTCCGGCTTTAATCTGATTGGCGCAGCGCATCAAAACGGCAGGCATTTGATCGGCGTGGTAATGGGCGGCATGACCAGTAATGAACGTTACCAGTTAATGATGCAGAAAATGGATGCCAGTTTTGCCAACGAGTTCGGCGATGGTCCTGTAAAGAACATTAACACCATGACTACACATTCAGCAGGCAGTCCTCCCTATCAGCTCGACTGCGGCAGCCATTCCTCTACGAATGCGGTAGTAAGACATCATGGCAGTAAGCATAAGGCTGGAGTAAAACATTTCAACCGAGCACGGACCAGCAGCAAGAGCGTTAGAAATAGTTCGCGCAAAAGATTCCATCTGGCAAAAAACACCAGCAGGCACCCCGTTAAGAGTAAAAGTAGCAGCCGAGTCCGGTCTACTATTAAGGGAACCAGCCCCAACAGAACTTACAGAAAAGCATCAAGCGCTCCCAAGAGCCATACCAGAATTGCAAGTAAATCCTAGGTTCTGTTGACGTTTCACCAATCAGGTAGAATTTACCGTTTTGGATGGCATGAACAGAATAGAGTTAAGCGATGAAGAGTGGGTAAGGCTATTACCATATTTAAAGAAGCTAGCGGGGATT
>JBAZTN010000166.1:0-6769 GCA_041661895.1 Methylobacter sp.
AAACCGCATAAATATCACCCGCCACTTTCAGTCGCGTTGCTTCTTTCAATACGTCAGCGCTTAAAACCTGAATACCCGCTTTGGCCGTGCAAAAGATAATATCAGCATTGGCGACCAGTCGAGCTTTATCCGCTTCAGAACCGGCCAACGTTCCTTTGAGTGTGGAGCCAAAACGACGATTGTATTCCTTAGAAATATCTAAGGCTGTATCAATCGATAAATGGTCGGTTAATGTTGTTTCGGCGCCCGCCAATGAAGCGATAATGCCTGTGGCAATGCCTACGGGGCCTGTTCCGCCAAAAACTATGGCATTACAGTCCCTTAATTCTTTGCCATGTTTTTCTTTCAACGCTTTCTCAACACAGGCGACTAGTGCTGCCGCTGTGGTGAATGCTCCGCTGGGATCAGCAAGAACTGAAACTTCAAAAGAAGGAACCATGGCTTGTTTGCTGGCGTTCAACATGTCCATAGCCAAACCTAAGTCACGGCCGCCTATAAAAATACCAGTGCGTTTAACGCCGGAAGGGCTACGGGAGAAAATGGCATCTTGAGTCAATCCTCGTATACTGTCCAGCTTGATGTTGCTATAAGGCATAAGCACGTCAAATCCAGCATCCAGCGCCATGTTGATGTCAAATGGGCTGTTATTCGGCATGGGATCAAGCATATGAAGAATGCTGCGTTTTGCCATTATAGTTCCTTTTTAATTAGTACAGGTTTAATTGTAGGTGCAATTAAACTTTAGATTTAGGCGTTTGATTGGATATAGTCTCTTGCCACTTCAAAAGCATGTTCGAAATGAAGATAAACAGGTTTTTCGCTATTGATCATTTTTTTCAACAAGCGATTTTGTGCCTGATATTTAATATTACCAATTGCTAGTGCGCCTATGCCGACAGCGCCGCTGATTGAGCCTTCAATCGGTGTGCCATTATGGAAGGCATCAACGCCTGCAATGCCTGCTGGAGGCACGGCATTTACGTCGGCAGCAACTTTTAATTGTGGAGCGGATGCGATAAGTGCTGCGCTCAATAACTCAATGCCCGCAGCGCCTGTTGCAAAGACAACATCAGCTGTTTTTATGTATTCCGCTTTATCAGCATCTGCACCGGCTGTAATGGTGATTTTGCCGTCACCAAATTCGTTGCTGCACATGTCGGCAACCTGTTGAGCTTTTTCTAATTGACGACCGATGATTCGTACATGAGCTCCAGCTTGAGCAGCAATAACAGCGGCAGCCTGACCGACAGGGCCTGTACCACCCAGCGCCAGAATGTTTTTACCTTCCAGTGTGGTGTTGAATTTTGTCTTCAGTTCACGTTCAACTGCTGCAACCATGCCAGCTGCGGTAGTGAAAGCGCCGCTTGGATCAGCGAAAACTGACACTTCAAAAGGAGTGAACATGGCGTGTTTTGCCGTTTTCAGCATATCCATTGCCTGTTTGGTATCCCGTCCGCCGATAAATATGCCGGTACGCTTTAAGTTTTTTGCACTACGGGAAAAGATGGCATCCTGTACCAGTCCCTGAACTTCGCTGGGTTCAACATTAATATAGGGTACCGCAGATACCCAGCCAGCATCCATCGCCATGTTGACGTCAAATGGACTGAGATTTTTAGCAGTGGTTAGCATGTGTAAGATGAATGGTTTTTCCATGATGTCCTCTTTGAATATTTATATATTAAGTATAAAAGAAATAAGGGCGTAATAACAGTGCTCTTGCGTGATGAGTTTTAAAAAAATGATGAATCTGTGTATTATTCAAATAATAACTTAATCAATTGGGGCGCATTATTACACAGTACGGATGAATGATTTAAAAGACCAGCAACGCCGCATAGCTTATGATGCGCGCACTGCGCAAATTGATAAGGATGCTGTTAGCCGTATTATCTGTGATCGATTTATAGCGCATCCTGCTTACAAGCAGGCTGAAACCGTGATGTGGTATATCCACTGCCGGTCAGAGGTAAGGACCGTGCCTGCGTTATTGCGTGTACTGGCAACGGGTAAACGCATGGTCATTCCTTACTGCACTAAAGATGAGCAGGGTAACAATAAGTTGGGCTTGTGGTGGCTGGAAGATTTTGCTGAATTAGTGCCCGGAATGTGGGGAATTTTAGAACCACCCAGGCAAAGATGGGGCGAAGGTGGAAAAGAGATTGCTCCAGAACTATTGGATTTGATTATGGTGCCGGGCGTGGGTTTTGATCGTGATGGCAGTCGCTTGGGTAATGGTGCGGGTTATTATGATCGTTTATTAATGGGTGTTTGAGCTGACGCCGTATTGAGTGCGGTTTGTTATGAATCCCAGTTATTTGAACAAATCGCTATGGAACCGCATGATGTGGCTATGGACACTGTGATGACAGAAAAGACGATTTACACAGGTAAAGGGCGACAGTTTTCCATTTGATGAATTTTCAATCGTTAAAAAATGATGTTTCTTCTTCACCTGCTTTTGTTTTGGATGAAGCGGCGATTATTAAAGCCCTGAAAGATTTAGACGCGTTGCGCCATCAATGTGGCTGCAAGGTTTTATATTCAATCAAGTCATTGCCCTTTTCCTCCGTCATGGAAATGGCAAAACCCTGGGTTGATGGTTTTTCGGTCAGCTCCCTGTTTGAAGCGCGGTTGGCTGATGAGGTTTTGGCAGGGCAAGGCAGCATTCATTTGACAACGCCGGGAATAAGGGCGGATGAATTGGATGAGTTGAGCTTGCTGTGTTCGCATATCAGTTTTAATTCTTTATCCCAGTATCAGCGGTTTTATGAGGCGGCAAACGCACAGGCTTCAATTGGTTTACGACTAAATCCAAAGTTATCTTTTCTTCATGATGATCGATTTAATCCCTGTCGGCAGTATTCAAAGTTGGGCGTGGATATTGAGGAGCTGTTTCGGTCAACTTGTCTGGATCGCATTCAAGGGTTGCATGTGCATAACGTTTTTTCGGCAACGGATTTCACTCCGCTAATTAAAACCGTTGAAAAACTTCAGTCCTATTTGGGTGAAAGATTGGCTCAACTCAAATGGCTGAATCTGGGCGGCGGTTATTTGTTTAATCAGATTGAAGATCACCGCCCGTTTATTGATCTGGTCAATAAACTGAAAAATGATTTTTCCCTTGAAATTTATATTGAGCCGGGCAAGGCGGTAGTAGGTCGAGCCGGGCATTTAATGTCAACAGTTATCGATAGTTTTGACAGTGATGATAAAACTATTGTCATATTGGACACATCGGTCAATCATAATCCGGAGGTGTTCGAATATCAGCGTCAGCCTGAGTTATATGAACATGACCCCAATGGACAATATGTCGCTGTTTTGGTGGGCAGCACCTGTCTGGCCGGTGATGTATTTGGCGAGTATCGTTTTAAAGAACCACTGCAAGTAGGGGATAGCGTGATTTTTAAAAATCTTGGAGCCTACAGTTTGATTAAAGCAAACCGATTTAATGGCTACAATCTGCCGGATATTTATGTCAGTAATTCTAGCCGGATAAAAAAATTGAAACATTACACTTATCAGGACTATCGTCAGCAATGGCGGGCTGATAGGTAATTATAGGTACACCGTAGGAGTTTAGGCATGAAAGCAATAGTGATGACGGCAATCGGCAATCCCGATGTTTTAAAATTTCAGGACATTGATGAACCGGAAATCTCCACGGCAACACAGATCAAGGTCAGACTGAAGGCGGCGGGCGTTAATCCTGTCGACACTAAAATCAGGCGTAATGGAGTGTTTTATGAAAATGCCCTTCCTGCAGTATTGGGTTGCGATGGCGCCGGAGAAGTCATTGAAACAGGCAGCGCAGTCAATCAATTTAAGCCGGGCGATAAGGTCTGGTTTTGTAATGGCGGCTTGGGGCGAGAGCAAGGCAATTACGCCGAATACACTGTGATCGATCAGCGCTGGGCTGGTTTAATGCCCAAGACTTTATCATTTATGGAAGCCGCTGCTTTGCCGCTGGTGTTAATCACCGCCTGGGGCGCTTTGTTTGATCGTGGTGGATTGCAATCCGGACAGACCGTACTCATTCATGCCGGAGCAGGAGGCGTGGGGCATGTGGCAATACAACTGGCAAAACTGAAAGGTGCCAGGGTGATTACCACTGTGAGTTCTGAGCAAAAGGCGGAATTTGTAAAGGCTATGGGTGCTGATGAAACGGTTCTTTATACGCAAAACGGTTTTGCGAATGCGGTAAATGAGCTTACCGGCGGCAATGGCGCTGATCTGATTTTTGATACGGTAGGCGCGTCTGTGTTTAAAGAGAGTATCGCGGCGACGGCGCATTTTGGCCGATTGGTGACCTTGCTGGATCCGGGCGAGCTGAGCTTGGCCGAAGCCAGAATGCGCAATTTATTGATAGGCTTTGAACTGATGTTAACGCCCATGCTCAGAGACTTGCCTGAGGCAAGAAACAAGCATGTTGAAATCTTAAAGCAATGTGCGCAATGGGTTGATAATGGCCTGTTAAAAACGCACATCAGTAGTAAACAGTTTTCTCTGGCAGAGGCCGCAGAAGCACATAAATTGCTGGAAGCCGGGCATACGACCGGGAAAATAGTGTTATCTGTATAGACAAAACGCTTTGTTGCAGGTAACAAAGGGTTCAATGACTAGTTGTATGTTGAATAGAAGGGTTTAAGAAAGCTTTAAATTGATGATGTTACTCAAATCGTCCCCAGGTTTATCTTTGATGGGATGAGTGCTTTTCATGACCATTTTACACAGATAATTCACGGCTCTTATATTGGATGCCGCATCTGCAAACTCACAGGATCTATAGGACTAAGTTCGTTCAATGCACCAGATCGCAAAAATAGGTAAAAAAACATCGCTGAAATTGTTCAAGGTCCAAAAACGATTAAGCTTTTAAGAGAAATAGATGTCAATTAGGGGCGGGGTTATATTTTTGGTAAACCGAGTGAACTCTTCCTGGGGCGAAATATTTTTCAAATTGACGATGGCTTGCAAAGAACCGATATACCGATCGATTGGACTTGAGTTATTTAATAGTTAGCAGATATTGTTCATTTTATGTTCATTATTAAAGGGATAAATTAACGAGTCCTGATTTTGGTAATCATGTTTATGTATAATACAAGACCAGACTATGGATTATAGTTAATAAAATAATGAATGTTGTAAGAGGTTATGGCAGAAAAAACAAGAAAACGCGGTACTAGATATGACAAAAAAAAGCCACCCCAAAAAACCACTTCCAGTTGGTTTAGGAATATGGTGCTGGTTTTTTTTGTTGGACTTACGTTTATTTTACTGAGTTATCTGGGCTATCTGGATTACAACGTTCGCAAGCAGTTTGAAGGTAAGCGCTGGGCTATTCCTGCACGCGTTTATGCTAGTCCCGTTGAGCTTTATGCCGGCTATAATCTCACGGCCGCAAAGTTTGAAGCGTTATTGCAGGAACTGCATTATCGGCAGGATTCGCATTTGTCTTCGGAAGGAACGTATTTTAAAAAAGGTCAGCAAGTCACTGTAAAAACCAGGGATTTTACTTTCTGGGATCAGAATCAACCCAGCATTCTCATGCGTGTAAGTTTTACCGATTCAGTCATAGAAAACATTGTTGATGTAGCGCAGTCGAAAGTTCTTGCCATTGTGCGCATGGATCCAGTGCAAATTGGCAGTTTATACCCCACTATCAAAGAAGACCGGATTTTAATCAAACATGAAGAGGCACCGGATGCCCTTATTAAGGGTTTGCTCGCCTCGGAAGACCGGGATTTCTATCAGCATTTTGGTATTTCATTACGGGGAATTGCCAGGGCAATGTGGGCGAATGTTCTTGCCGGTGGCATTGTGCAGGGCGGCAGTACCATCACTCAGCAGCTGGTGAAAAACTTTTATTTAACCTCTGCACGCAGTTTGACGCGTAAAGTTAATGAAGTTTTTATGGCGTTGATATTGGAGGTTCGCTACAGCAAGAACGCCATTTTGGAAGCTTACCTGAATGAAGTATATTTAGGCCAGGATGGTGCGAGTGCTGTGCATGGTTTTGGTCTGGCCAGTGAGTTCTATTTTGGCAGCTCTTTAAAAGATCTGCCATTGGAGCATGTAGCTTCGTTGGTTGCGCTGGTTCGCGGGCCCTCTTATTACGATCCAAGACGTTACGCTGATCGCGCCCTGCAACGACGTGATCTGGTGCTGGATGAGATGGCGGAGGAAGGTTATATCACTGCAAAGCAGGCCGTTGAGGCAAAAGCAAAGCCTTTAAGCGTGATCGCCAATACGCATCGCTCAACCAATCGCTATCCTGGTTTTCTTGATCTGGTCAAACGGCAATTAAGGGAAGAATATAGAGAGGAAGACCTAACTTCTGAGGGGTTAAGGATTTTTACCACCCTGGATACCGGTGTTCAGGATACTCTTGAGAAGACCGTTGCCGAAAAGTTAAATCAGCTGGAAAAACTGCCTAGAGCTAAAGACCTTGAAACCGCAGTTGTGGTGACGCGTAGAGATAGCGGTGAAATTGCAGCCTTGGTGAGTGGTCGTGAAACATCAGGGGCGGGATTTAATCGCGCATTAGATGCAGTTCGGCCGATTGGATCATTAATAAAGCCAATCGTTTATTTGACAGCACTGGAGTATCCAAACCGATACACCATTACCACGCCGGTAAGCGATACTGCTATTTTGGTAAAAGGCCCGAATGGCAATGACTGGAGTCCCAAAAACTATGATCACAAAGAGCATGGGACTGTCGGGCTGCATACGGCATTGGCGCATTCTTACAATTTAGCTA
>JBAZTN010000167.1:0-6759 GCA_041661895.1 Methylobacter sp.
GATTCGAAAGGGACAGCTGTCTGATGAAAATATACCGGCTTATAAGCAGTTTATGGCTTTAGCTGGATAACTTTGTCCGCAGATAATTGCAGCTTTACACTTTATGAATATTTGCGACAGAACCATTTTATCTATTGCTTTGCGCTTCCCAAAATAGTTGCCAGATTTATTCCATCCCAGTTAAATTGGCTAAAATTTGAGAAGGTTATTTTATTCAATAAAAAGCTCAATACATTTTTCTCTGGCTGAGGCTGGAGCAAAAATAAAATCTTTATTTTCGACGACTTCTTTTCCTGTGGTGCCATAAAGCTTTTCTTTTTCCATCTCCCAGCGTGTCTTGAAATAGTCGAGAAACAGCTCGGCCATATTCCAGCACTCCGATTCGAACGAAGTCTGCTCGCTGAAATTAAGCCCCGTTTCCCAATACAGATAAGGCATTTTCGAAACCGGCTCGGTTAAATAATAGCTGCTATAAACTTCAACTTTTCTGGACTCTTTGCGGATGATAATAAACAGGGGAATGCAGGGCAGGCCATCGTATACAAAAACGCCTAACGACCCCGTTATCTTATCTCCTATGCGGCTAATCACATCTTCTAGTGAAACTTTGAATAATTTGGAGTATTCGTTGAATTCGTGCGGGTTAAAGCCGGTCGTTTCCGTTGCGCGCAATTCGCCGATGCGGCAATCGGCTTTTAAAATCAACACCCTGAAATGCACGCCATTTTTTATCCCATTCTCCAGTTCCCGCGATTTGTTTTTGAAGCGAGGGTCGAAGGTGATCAGCCAATAGACATAATCCCCCGATTTTAATCCTTGCATAATTTGGCTGAAATCGAATTCTTTATTGGTGATACCGGAAAATCCTCTTTTAACGGAATTCAGCAAAATACTATCTACGTACTTGGAAAGAGTTTCACGCAAACTTATTTCGGATTCCTTGTGCTCTTCAGCAGCGATAAACCAGTGATGAAAATAACCAACCGAAACGACGACGGATACGAACAGGCCAAATTCCGAAATGATTTTGAATATCCATTCATATTCTTGATAGGCAGAATTATGGACCAGCCCCTCAAATAACTTATAAATCGTAAATCCACCGAAAATTAGCACCAGCGATAAAAGCCATTTGAGTTTTTTAGTAGTGGTCATGATTTGTGCCTATTTTGGAAAAGGGTCATCCTAAGTATCCTCCTCCGGTAATACATTGCCAATACCCTGGAGAAAGTCAATCACCAATCCAATTCGGATGAAAATACAAAATGGCCAAATGAATACAGACATCAACCACAATGCATTGAATAGGCCAGCGGGTGAAGGCATTTGATCAGAAATTTACGGTTTCGGCATCAACTACAAAAGTCCGGTTTTGGCCGAGGCTGTGTCAAAACGTGAAAACATCAATTTTGGTGGAGAGAATTAACTGATTTTAGCCTGGATTACACGCCAAAGTGGGGGCAATCATTAGAGGTTAGCCAAGTTTTGATTGGTGAGTGGAGTAAATTTCACCAATGGAGGTTTTGTTTGTGCGTTTTGACACAACCTCGGCCAAAACCGAACCATCGGTTTGGTTTGGTTTACTTCATTTAATTATTATCAAGGAGACTCTGAACATTGAGAACCGACATACCAGAAAAGCTATTAAGGATTGCTTCAGATATTGAGGGGAAAGGACCGCAAGAGCTAACGATGTTAATCACCATGCAAAACTTACCAGGGAATCGGGGAAATCAACATTGAAAAGTTTCCACCCCGATATTGTGCAATCATCCGGTTTTTTTACCGGAGTAACCCTGGGTGTTATCGATGGAATTTATAGCCGAAATCAGACGGCGTCATTTTGTGAGCGGCGAGAGCATCAGCTCAATTGCGCGCAGCCTTAAACTTTCTCGTCCTACGGTTCGCAAGGCATTAAAAACTGAAGCAGAACCCAATTATCAGCGTCAGCATCAACCCGCGCCCAAGTTAGGTGAGTTTCAAGCGCAATTAATCGATTGGCTGGAACTTGATGCAAAACTGCCGAAACGCCAACGTCGGACTGCACAACGATTGTTTGAATGCCTGCAGGTCGAAGGTTATCAAGGTTCGTATGGGGGGCCCGTGCAACGGTCTGTGCTGAGCTGGAAACAACAAGCTGGCAACCGTCCTGCCATGACACACGTGTTTGTGCCGCTGGCTTTCCCCGCCGGAGAGACTTGCCAGTTTGATTGGAGTCATGAAGTCGTGGTGCTAGGCGGCGTGTCGCAAACCATCAAGGTCGCTCATTTTCGGCTAACTTACAGTCGGCAGATGTTTGTCGCTGCCTATCCGCGCGAAACTCAGGAAATGGTGTTGGATGCCCATGTCAGGGCCTTTGCATTTTTTGGCGGTGTCCCCAAGCGTATGGTCTCGGCAACTGCTCCTGCGTTGCTCTACCTCCTGCATCCATGCAGTCGTATGACAACCTGAAAACGGTAGTCGATGCTATTTTTGTCGGCAAGGAGCGTCGATTTAATCGCCGTTTTTTAACCTTGGCCAATCACTATCTATTTGAACCTGTCGCTTGTACACCCGAGTCAGGCTGGGAAAAGGTCAGGTTGAAAATCAGGTGGGCAATGTGCGTGAATGGCTATTTACGCCTACACCGAAGTTTCAGGATTTTACAGCGCTCAATGAGTGGCTGGCGACACGCTGCCTGGAGTTGGCAGGACGACGACATCCTCAACAAACCGCCCGTACCATCGCCGAGTGTTTTGCCGAAGAACAGCCGCTGCTGAAAGCGGTGACTGCCGTATTTGATGGTTATGTAGAGAAAACCCTGAGAGTTTCGAGTACCTGTCTGATCAGGGTTGACCACAACCGTTACAGTGTGCCTGCCGAGTGGGCAAACCGTGTGGTTTCTGTACGTGTGACGGCGGATCGGCTACAGATCGTCGCCGACAGTCAGATCATTGCCGAACACCCGCGTCGCTTGGGTCGCGATCAACTCATTTGTGATCCCTGGCATTATCTGCCGGTATTGGAGAAAAAGCCTGGGGCCTTGCGACATGGAGCACCGTTTCAACAATGGGATTTGCCTGTTTCTATCCGCGTCGTTCGAGATTGGATTCTCAAGCAGGACAAAGGTGATCGAGCCTTTGTTGAACTGCTGTTAATGGCCAGAGCCTTGGGTGATGGCGGTCTGGACATATTGGAAGTCGCCTGCGACCTGACTTTACAAACCGGTGTGGTTGCCGCCGCCGTGGTACTGAACGAGATGCGGCGCTTAACCGAAACGACACGCCCGAAAGCCTTGAAAGACATTAAGCTATCGATGCCCACCCTGCAACTTGAACCGGTGGCCGATTGCAGCCGTTATAACCACTTACGGAGTCTGCAGCATGAACATTGATCGTCACGCCCAACTCAAAGCATTACATCTCTACGGCATGGCCGCAGCCTGGAACGAGTGGCGGGCGGAGAGTCTTCTGCACAACAAAAACCAGTGATGCCCGAGGTCTGGCTGGATCGGTTGATTGCCGCCGAACAAGCGGATCGCCAAGCACGCAGCTTAAATTATCAACTCAAAGCCGCACGCTTTCCTCATCATCGCGACTTGATTCACTTTGACTGGAGCGAAACACCCTTGGAGCAAGCACGCATTGAACAACTGGCCACGGCCAGTTTCATGGATCAGGCGCATAACCTGATTCTGGTCGGCGGTACCGGAACGGGAAAAACTCATCTGGCGACCGCTTTGGCCGTATCGGCTATCCATCAAGGAAAACGCATTCGTTTCTACAACGCGGTTGATCTCGTCAATCAACAGGAAAAGGAAAAACAGTTGGGTAAGACAGGAAATCTAGCTAAACAGTTGATACCTATCGATGCCGTTATTCTTGATGAACTCGGCTACCTGCCATTCCCTGAATCCGGCGGGGCTTTGTTGTTCCATCTCATCAGTCATTTGTATGAGAAAACCTCGCTGATCATCACGACCAATTTGAATTTTGCTGAATGGGTGCAAGTGTTCGGTGATGCGAAAATGACAACTGCCTTGTTGGATCGCATTACCCATCACTGCGATATTCTCGAAACCGGCAATGATTCCTATCGGTTTAAACAACGAAAAAAGGCGGCTGAAAAACAATAACCCTACACATTAACCTGGAAAATTTTCGATGTTGATGGGTGGAAACTTTTGGATGGTGATTGACAGAGACAACTTACCGATGAAAATATACCGGCTTATAAGCAATTTATGGCTTTAGCTGGATAACTGTGCCTGCAGATAAGTGCGGCTTTGCACTTTGCTATTGATTTCTCGGCAAAATATTTTACCTGAACTGCCGACTTTTCAGCTAACGCAACAGAACCCCCGCAGATATTAGCAAGTTGCGTAATTTTCATTGCTTGCTTGGGCTGGGGGGTGCCCATGCCCAAAACAAGCTTTCAGTGAAAATAGCGACTCCCCGATCTATTATTGCTTCATGATGACATTGACCAAAAAGCCTTTACCGCATCGGTTAGCAGCGCTAGGGGAGGAGCAAGGGGTAGTATTGTTGCCGAAAACACCATTGCTGCGGAGGGATTGCAGGGGCGAAAGGCCTGTGCCTGGGGTTCCGTTTCCACCAGGAAAGGCATTGGCCGTTGCTAACACATCGCTTGACGGAGGATTCGTTGTGGTAAAACCATCCCCTTCGATACATATTTGGTTGTTAGGGTCCCAAAAGCCACTGCTGAGAAAAGGGGTATTGGCACCCGCTAGATAGTAAGAGTAATCCCGCATGGGGAAATTCGCTTCCACCACATAAGGCACCACCTCTTTGGTCGGACCACGTGAGATACGGGTCGCGCGGACTTTGACCTCTCGTCGTTTTACAAAAAAGGTGATATCACGAAGCAAGGGCTGCTTGTTCGCATCCCGTTTCTCCCCCAAATCCATAATAAAGGAATTCTGGGCTCCGCTAGAGCCGAAAGCCATTACTCCATCGTAACACCGCACCGTATTCGACTGGGGGGCCCCGGAAGAAAAGAGCAGATGGCACTCGCTATGAGCCCCACCAAAGCCATCTTCCGTGCCAACGGTCGAAAAATGTGCACCGAAGCCCAGGGCATTGCCCAACGTCCCACCTTTTTCCCCCGTGACGCGAATCTCCACTTCTTCGACGCTAGCCCCGTTCGAGGCGTTCAATGAAAAACATTGTGGATTCGCTGAGGCCGATGATGCACCCAGTAACATTCCTGCAGCGAATGGGGCCATGATTGCGGTGACACGGAGCGCATATTTGCGATGAATTGATTTTGTAATCATTGTATTTTCCTTTTTTAGTTTTTCAGAATTCAGTTTCATTATCTTTTGTCCCTCCTGAGTTAATAACGTTGTATTTATACTTACCCCCTTCGAGTGGCCTTGCGCTTTATGATTATTTACGACAGAACCTAGTTATATATGTTAGCTCGTAAAATTGGTGGTATTGCCATTTCAAAGCCTGTTCACGTTTTTAATCATGTAAACAACGCACAAAGATTAACGTCTTCTCAATGACCGCAGATGGCCGAAAATGCTCATACATAATGGTCAAAAACTGCTAATCTATCTCCCCGGTCATAAATTAACAGTACATATTTCGAACTGAATACACAATGAGTAAATATACCTATATTTACTAACTCTAAAAATAAGCGACTTTTATGTGTATGTAAATCGCAAAGTTTTACCGACCTTTCACTGACTGTCCGGTTTTGGCCCAGACTGATGACATGGACTCCTCCCCACCCTCACGGTGTCATAATGCACCAAGCAAATTAACGGGAAAAAGAGGAGTCCGAAATGAATATTAACGTAGTGGGTTTGGATTTAGCAAAAAGCATTTTTCATCTATACAGCCTTTCTGCTGAAGGCAAATCAGTAAAAAAGAAATTGAAACGTAACGAATTATTGGCCTATATTGCTCAAATGCCGGTGAGCCTGATTGGAATGGAAGCTTGCGGCGGTGCACATCACTGGGCTCGTGAATTTAAGAAATTAGGTCATGAAGTCGTATTGTTAAATGCCCGTTTTGTAAAGGCGTTTGCGATAGGCAACAAAAACGATTTCAATGATGCAGAAGCAATTTTTACCGCAGTGAGTCGTCCTAACAAGCGCACAGTCGTGGTGAAAAATCTGGAACAACAGGAGATGCAGATATTGCATCGCCTGCGTCAGGATTTAATTTATCAACGGACTGCACTATCCAATCGGATTCGTAGATTTTTATTTGAGCTTGGGATTGTCATACCGCAAGGTGTTAATCAGGTCAGAAAGCAGCTACCGCTGATTTTGGGAAATGCCGAAAATGGATTGCCATCGTTAAGCCGCGAACTGTTTGCAGAAATGTATGCCGGCCTCAGTAAGCTGGATGACGACATTAAAGCCCAAGATAGGCGAATAAACCGGTTGTGTGAGCAAAATGCTCTCAGTCGCCGCTTCCTTGATGTGCCTGGCATCGGCCCGATCACCGCGACGATCATGGCATCCGACATAGGCGATGGCAAAGGCTACGCGAAAAGTAGAGATTATGCTGCCAGCCTTGGTGTGGTGCCACGTCAGCACAGTAGTGGGGACAAACAAGTATTGCTGGGTATCAGTAAGCGTGGCAACCGTTATCTGCGCACCTTGCTGATCCATGGGGTTCTGTTGCGTTAGCAAAGGGAGCATCGGTTTCGGTAAGCTATGCGCTCAACCAACACCGCTTAAATTACCCTCATGATTAATTTCAAAGGACACCGCGTCGAAAAAGCCATTATTCTAACCTG
>JBAZTN010000168.1:0-6740 GCA_041661895.1 Methylobacter sp.
CCCGGTCAATGACAATTTCCCTGTTGGCTGAATTCAAGATGCCGTTATTCTCAAGAAACATAATGAGATTGCGGCATTCAAGATCAAGTTTTGTTTTTTCCTGACTGCAGAAAATGCGGAATGCAGGTGACCCGGTTGAACCTATCGCGCGTTGCAGGCTGAGCGATTCAAGCCAGGCGAAAGCATTATTAACCTCGCAAGACTCGAAGCCTGCTTCCAGCAATTCTGTTCTGACGACTTCACTATCTGGAAGGATTTCAATTTCATCTTCCATATAGTTTTCAAACAAGTACATCAGGACATCAAAAATAGTTTCTTTTATGGGTTTCATTTGTTTATTTTACTCGTGTGTAGCAACCGCCAGCGGTTGCTTCTATGTAACCTTGCAGTTCCAGGATCAGTAACATTGATGAAATAACTTCAACGGATTGGCCGGTTTTTTCAACCAAGTTATCGATAGAAGTTGGGTTGAACATGACAAGATTCAATAATGTTTGTTGCTCTAGGTCAAGCGTTGATTGCATTGCCATTTCGTGGCTGACTTCATCTTGTTGATTATATTGATTTATTTCTTCAAGAATATCTTGAGTGGTTTCGACAAGTTTTGCGCCTTCGCGGATCAATGCATTGCAACCTCGGGCCAGCGGGTTATGAATTGAGCCGGGGATGGCGAAAACTTCACGGTTTTGCTCCAGCGCCATTCGGGCGGTAATTAATGAACCGCTTTGTTTGGCGGCTTCAACCACCAGTAAACCTTGGCACAGACCACTTATAATACGGTTGCGTCTGGGAAAATGGTTGGCTTTGGCGGTGGTGCCCGGCGGAAATTCCGAGATTATCGCGCCGGTATTGACAATTTCAGTGGCCAAGTCTTTATGCCGGGCAGGATAGATGCGATCCAGCCCCGTTCCGGCTACCGCAATAGTATAACCTTTTGCTTTTAATGCACCTTGGTGACTGGCGGCATCGATGCCTAAAGCCAGTCCACTGGTAATGACAAGACCGCAATGACTCAGGTTCTTGGCGAAGTTAAAAGCGATTTCCAGGCCTAA
Source organism: Methylobacter sp. (assembly GCA_041661895.1). Classification (GTDB taxonomy): domain Bacteria; phylum Pseudomonadota; class Gammaproteobacteria; order Methylococcales; family Methylomonadaceae; genus Methylobacter_A. The sequence continues at coordinate 1,053 of JBAZTN010000168.1, forward strand.
AGACGACGGATTGCGGCTGCCCACTATGGCAATTTGTGGTAGCGATAACAGTTCAGGGTTGCCGCGCACGAACAGAAGAGGAGGAGGGTCGGAGATTTCTTTTAATTGCGGCGGGTAGTTTTCATCATTAAGTGTAATGACGCTGTTGTTTTTTTGTTCCAGCCAGGACAAGTCGTAGTCGATAATCGACCAGTCGGGGTTCTTGATGGCATGAATGATGTCACTTTTTAGACCTAAAGCCGTAAGTGCCTGTGCAGATTCTGCAAATAACTGTGGCGGGGCATGGCTTTCGAGTATGCGAAGAAATGTCCTGCAACCGACGCCTGGCGTGCGCAACAGCGCAAGCCAGTATTTTATGTCGTTGTCAGGTTGCTGCGTAGTAATGTTCAGGGGGTTTGGACTTTATCTAAAACGTGAATGGCTCGATTAGTTTTCATGACCAGAGCGTAGCTGACTCGCTCAAAGGGACGAAAAACCATTAGGATACCAGCTTTTTCATCAGGAAGATTAACGGTATCGTTTTTAACTGAGCTGTACGGGTCTCTGACAACCTTACCGCGTTGATAGATGTCCAGTTCATGACCGGCCAGAATGCCGTCTTCAGTGCCTTTATCGATGACAACCACGTTATATTGACCGATTTGGGAAACGCCGCCAAGCACACTGATAATATTGCCCTTAATGCTTTCTTCAGGTGAACGAGGAAAGTAATTTATGGTGAGTTCCTCTTCGGCATTAGGCATTACCCGGTCACCAATGCGAATTTCACTGTCTGCTTTGGTAATGGATAAGGTTGCCGGGTCGCCAGGTTGTTGCAATGAGGTGTCGGCAATATATTGTGCCTCATAACCTAAAATTTCTCCAGTTTCCGGGCTGACGTAGGGATTTCCCGCACGGTATACAAGGTACGACAGGCTTTCCGGTTCGGTTATAGAACGTACATAAAGTCTGTCACCTGTGCCGGCAATAAGATGTTCACCGGCAAAATCAACGACATAAGGTGCGTTGTTCAGTTCATTTTCCCCGACAACTTTGGGTGATGTTAAGTATTGCGCTATTGCATCATTGGGAAGTAGTTTGATGGCCTGTTTAATGTTGGTTTCCCGAACACAGGGCAATACCTTTCCGTCCTCGGAAACGACAATGTCTTTACGGCCGTTTTTATAATCTTCTTCCCGAAGCACACAGGGTGAATTGGCGCTGGATTGGGGTTGGTCGCCTCTGGAAAGGCTAAGCTGCGGTTTGCCGTTGACCATGGAAAAATAGACAGTATCGCCAGGATAAATGAGATGCGGATTTTTAATTTGAGAATTGTAACTCCACAAATCCGGCCACTGCCAAGGGTGCATTAAAAACTTGCCGGAGATATCCCATAAGGTATCCCCTTTTACCACGGTATATTGATCGGGATGTGACGGGTTTATTTGTACTTCATCCGCCCATGCGCTTACGCTGATGAAGATAGATGCTATCAATCCAATGAGTGTTCGAAAAACCATATTTGCTTCCTGTCGAGTCTTTTTATGCTATCTGAATTCAAAGTTTAGATGAATTCAGATAGAATTCTAGTATTCAATTAATATAGTGGAGAGTTTGTTGAGTATTCTAACTATTCTCGAATTTCCGGATGAACGGTTGCGTAAAAAGGCCGCAATCGTGAAAACGGTCGATGATAAAATCAAAAAATTGGTCGATGATATGCTTGAAACGATGTATGAATCGCGCGGAGTAGGGTTGGCCGCTACGCAGGTGGATGTGCATCAACGGGTTGTCGTTATCGATGTCAGTGAAGAAAAGGATGCGCCGATATTTTTAATAAATCCTGAAATCACTGAAAAAGATGGGGTTGAGGAGTCTGAAGAGGGCTGTCTTTCTGTGCCCGGTTTTTTTGAAAAGGTAAAACGGGCTGAGCATATCAGGGTGAAAGCGTTAAACAGGGATGGCCAGCCTTTTGAGTTTGAAGCGAGAGATTTGCTGGCTGTGTGCGTACAGCACGAATTGGATCATTTAGATGGAAAACTGTTTGTTGATTATATTTCGCCATTGAAGCGTCAGCGGATTAAAAAGAAACTGGAAAAAATTCATAAGATGGAACATAGCTGATCATGAAGATTATTTTTGCCGGCACACCTGAGTTTGCCGTGCCCACCTTGCAAATGTTGCTGGATTCAAAGCATGAGATTTGCGCCGTATACACGCAGCCTGACCGTCCTTCCGGAAGGGGGCGAAAGTTACACCAAAGCCCTGTCAAAGAGCTGGCCTTGAATGCCGGACTCCCTGTTTTCCAGCCGCTTACCATGAAAACAGATGAGGATTTACAGCAAATAACCTCATTTAATGCGGATCTGATGGTGGTGGTTGCTTATGGCGTGATTTTAACTCAAGCCGTTCTGGATGCGCCAAAGCTGGGTTGTATAAACGTGCATGGATCTTTGTTGCCGCGCTGGCGCGGAGCAGCGCCTATTCAGCGGGCATTGATGGCGGGTGATGAAAAAACCGGTGTTACCATTATGCAGATTGTGCGTAAACTGGATGCTGGCGATATGCTGCACAAGGAAGAATGCATTATTGGGCCTAAAGATACGGCCAGCGATTTGCACGACAAATTGGCTGAGCTGGGCGCAATAGGGCTGTCTAAAGTGCTGGAGCAAATAGAAGCCGGAACGGTGCATGCTGAAAAACAGGATGAGGCCCTGGTGACATACGCCGAAAAGCTGGAAAAGAGTGAGTCTGTAATCGACTGGACTCAGCCGGCGGTACAGATAGACAGAAAAGTAAGAGGTTTAAATTCATGGCCGGTCGCTCAAACGCTTTATCAGGGAGATGTACTGCGGATCTGGCAGGCTGAAGCGATAGCTACAGATGCCGATTTAGAGCCTGGTGTGGTGAGTTGTTCAAATAAGCATATGGATGTGGCAACCGGAAAAGGCTTGTTGAGGTTGCATGAAGTGCAGCTTCCGGGGGGGAAGCGTATGCCTGTGCAGGCTTTTCTCAGTGCTCATGACGTTAACGGAGTAAAACTAGGTTGAACACTAAGTGAATACAAGATTGATCGCTGCTCTGGTATTATCCCGGGTTATGCAAGACGGGCAGTCTTTGACTGCGGCTCTGGATAAGGCGCTTCAGACTGTCGAGTCCAGTAAGGACCGGGCTTTTATTCAAGCGCTTTGTTACGGCGTTTGCAGGCAATATCACCGACTGGATTTTATTTTAAACCAATTGCTGGATAAACCGTTAAAAGATACAGACGTTAAGGCGCTGGCTTTGGTGGGCTTGTACCAGCTCAAATTTATGCGGGTAAAGTCACACGCAGCAGTATCCGAAACGGTTTTGGCGACACGTAAAAAACCGTGGGCTAAATCGCTTATCAATGCGGTGCTTCGAACTTATTTGCGAGAGCAGGAAGGGCTTGAGCGCAAAGCTGATAAGTTTCAGGTAGCAGCCCTGAGTCATCCTGAGTGGTTGATTAAGCAAATTGAGCAGGATTGGCCTGAGCAGGCGCAGAAGATTTTATTGGAAAACAACCAGCAACCACCTATGGCGTTGCGGGTGAATCTGTCTCGAACTAGTCGGGATCATTATTTACAGGCGCTCATGGATAAGGATATAGCGGCTGTAGCTGTCAGTTTTTGTCCGTCGGCAATTATGTTGGATAAACCTGTCCCGGTAGATTTATTGCCGGGTTTTGCAGAGGGATTGGTCTCTGTTCAAGATGCTGCCGCACAATTGGCCGCTGAATTGCTGGATGTTCAGCCGGGACATCGAGTGCTGGATGTTTGTGCTGCGCCGGGTGGAAAAACTGCGCATATTCTTGAGAGTCAATCGCAACTAAAAGAGCTGGTCGCTGTCGATATCGACGAATCCAGAATGCAGCGCGTCAGCGAAAATTGTCAGCGTTTAAATTTGCAAGCCAAGCTGGTGGTGGGTGATGCAGCAAATCCCGAAGGCTGGTGGGATGGCAAGCCCTTTGACCGCATTTTATTGGATGCACCGTGTTCAGCGTTAGGTGTTATACGCCGGCACCCTGATATTAAGTTATTGCGCAGAGCCGAGGATATTAAGCCCCTGCTGGCGTTACAGAAAGCTATTCTGCAAGCTGTCTGGCCGCTTTTGGCTCCTGGCGGACTATTGTTATACGCAACCTGTTCAATTTTAAAACAGGAAAACGAACAACAGGTTCAAGCGTTTTTGGCTGAACATGATGATGCAGTCGAGTTGTCCATTGATGCGGAATGGGGTTCTGCCGGGGCATGTGGTCGTCAAATTTTGACTGGCGAATCCACAATGGATGGCTTTTATTATGCGCGCATCAGTAAGCAATAAGGCATCTCTTTGCTGTTCATTGTTGTATTGTCTTTTTGTATGGCTGCTGTCTGTTTCATGTTTTGCCGGCACATCTTCCGTGGAAGTGAAAAATGCCGAGATTACTTTGCAAGACGACAGCTATGTATTATCTGCGGACATCGATTACCAGCTCAGTGCGCGGGCCAAGGAAGCATTACGGAATGGAATCCCGTTGTTCTGGGTTTTACAGGTTAAGCTTCAGCAGCATCGTGATTATTTCTGGGATAAGACGCTGGTTAATAGAAGTGTCCGTTATCGAATTCAGTATCATGCCTTGCTAAACATGTACAGAGTCAGGATTGAGAATGGCGGCGAGGTTTATAATTTTTCCACATTGTCTGCAGCGTTGAACATGATGTCAGCGGTACGTGATTTACGCATTATAGATAAGGCTGGAATTGTTCCGGGAAAACGATATTTTGCTGGAATACAAGTCAAGCTTGATCGTGATTCGTTGCCTTTGCCACTGCGCCCTGTTGCTTACACTAATCCCCAATGGTATTTATCCAGTGACTGGTATGTATGGTCCTTAACAAAATAAAGCCGCCATTCAGCTTGTCTATTTTAATCCTGTTCGGATTGATTCTGCTGTCGCTACAGCTTATGAGTTCTGCAACGCAGGAATCTTCGCAGTTGAGTCAGATGTATTCATGGCTGCTTTTGGTCAATGCACTGGGCTCTGTGGTGTTGCTGGGTCTTGTCGGAGCCAATATTTATTCTCTGGCGCGGCAATTAAAAAAACGGGAAGCGGGTTCGAGACTAACAACTCGGATGGTGTCTTTGTTTGTGGTGCTGGCTTTAGCGCCTGCAGCGATTGTGTTTTATTTTTCCATGCAGTTTTTACATCAGGGTATTGATAGCTGGTTTAATGTGGAAATAGATCGGGCGATGGAAGATGCGCTGGAACTCAGTCAGGCGTCGTTAGATCAACGGATGCGTTGGCATTTGAAGCAAACTCAGCAATTGACCGAGAAGTTGGCAGATTCATCAGCAACGCTGGCGACGCTTGAAATAGAAAATCTGCGTGAACTTTCCGGCGCATCTGAAATGACCCTTTTTTCTCGGCAAGGAAGGATTGTCGCCTCAAGTAGCATTAATCCCAGTGATATTTTGCCGAGTTTGCCGGATGAGCATATCTGGTTACAGTTACGGCAGAGTGGGAAGTATGTTGCTTTAGCGCCGGTGCGTGAAGCTGAATTGATGATCCGGGTTATCGTTACGGTCAATGGCAAAGAACCGCAATATTTGCAGGCGTTATATCCTGTGCCGGTAAGAATTGCCGATTTGGCAGATTCGGTGGAATTTGCCTTTGTCCGTTATCAGGAGATGAACTTTTTAAGAGAC
>JBAZTN010000169.1:0-4393 GCA_041661895.1 Methylobacter sp.
ATATAATCTTTGATCAGTTTTAACTCATTGGATTTGGTACGCGTGGCCGCCTCGCCGATGGCTCTTATCGCCAGATAGGCGGCATAGTCCTGCTCTTCCATCCAGCGCTTCGTCTGTTCTATGAAGCGGTTTTGAATCTGCACCGCGCCCCATTGCTCATGGGTTCTATGCCATGACGTAGCAATTAATCCCTGAGTACCGATTACCGGCCGTGCATTCCAGGTTCTGTATTCAAGATATTCACCGAACTGGCCTTGCTCATCTGCAACGACCAGCACATCATAATCGTCCACCTGGGTAAATACAGCGACATCCGATTGAGCCGTGCGCCGTGCATCATAGGTGTGCTCCCAGGTTTTTTCCTCAACTATCTTTACACCGAAACGCTTGGCCGCCCGCCTGATAGCCTCAGCGAACAGGCGATCTTCCTGAGTAGGCCCGATAACCAAAAACCACTTGGTCCAGCGTTTTTTCATCATATATTGCGCCAAGGCATCGGCACGCATCGCCCTGCTGGGCAACATATGCAAAACGTTGCTGCGGCATTGCTCGTTGCGCAAAGCGTCATCGACTGTCGCTACATCAAATAACAATTTCTGTTTTGCAGCAGGTAAATCAGCGATGTTGATTGTGTGATCAGCAGGCAAATTAACAACAACAAGCTGATATTGATCACCGATATTTTTATTGAATACATCAACAACATTGCCGTCTAGCGGCACAATGAATTTCTTCAGCACAAACTGCTGCCCGGTAAATTGCCCGGTCGTATTGTTGTCGATAATTGCCAGCTCTGCTCCGGGTTCTCCCTTATCTTTAATAAAAGGATCCAGATTAGACAACGCGGGGGGAACTTTCTGTTCCTGCGTCAAATAAGCAATATTGATCACCTGCTTAGCTTCAACATCAACAAGACTTGCAGCAAGCAACTGAATAATAAACAAAACCTTAAGAGTTATCTGAATTGATCGCATCATTTCCTGGCATTAATAAAATATATTGCCGCTAATTCTAACGGATTCATCAAGTTTTTTTAGTTTTTCGGTAAAAAAGTAACATTTGCGTTTTATCACATCCGGTTAATGGACCAGGTAACTTTATTCTGGAATTGCTTGCGTTTACTCAGTTCGTAAATTAGAGACAACAGCAATAACGGCCTATGAGATCAAATCCTCGGTACTGCGGGGTTTCTGATTAAATTAATCAACATCATTAAAGGAAATTGACTTTGCCTGACAAAAAGCTCAGCATCAATAAAAATGACTTTAGTTATTAAATGTGCGTGCGCTGGAGTCTATTATTAAAACTATTTCGTAAGTAAATTAAATTCACATTCGCAATCAAATCAAATCAAATCAAATCAAATCAAATCAAATCATTATTAGATTAACACTACAGCCCTACCCTAAATGACACAGTTTATATTAAGCGGAATATTCATCTACCCCGTAAAATCTTTAGCAGGTATTAGCGCCAACAGCTGGCCTGTCACTGAAAAAGGCTTTCAGTACGACAGAAAATGGATGATCATCGACAACAACCGGCAATTTCTTAGCCAGCGGAAGTTGCCGCAAATGGCTTTAATTAAAACCGCACTCACCGATAAAAACCTGATCCTGTCTGCACAGGACATGGATGATCTACCCCTGCCTCTTGAACCTGCTGACGGACAAACCATTAACAGCACCATTTGGCATGACCAGTGCGATGCCCGCAGCGTATCGCCGGAAGCCGACCAATGGCTGAGCGATTTTTTAAAACTCGATTGCCGACTGGTTTACCAGCCCGATGAAGTCATTCGACCGGTTGATCCCCATTATGCCAATCCTGCGGACAAGGTGGCATTTTCTGATGGCTTTCCATTCCTGATCATTTCAGAAAACTCGCTGGCTGCATTGAATCATGAGATGCAGCTGAGTTTACCGATGGCCCGTTTCAGACCCAACCTGGTTATTTCCGGCTGCCCCGCCTATGAAGAAGACAGCTGGCGCGAAATCCGCATTGATGGTATAGATTTCAGGCTCCCTAAACCCTGCTCCCGGTGTTCCGTTCCGACAATCGACCCTGAAACCGCCCAAACAGGCAAAGAACCACTCATCACCCTCAACCGTACCAGAAAATGGCAAAATAAAGTTTATTTTGGACAAAATGCCCTGCATAATCAATGCGGTCAATTGACTATCGGCGATAGCGTGCAAGTCACATTAGCGGGCGCTAAGCAACCGCCTATCTAGCTTGTTTGGGCGAACAGTCAATCGCCTTTTATTTAAATAATTTTCTAAATAACCATGCACAAAGCCCTTTTGCTGATTGTTATCCCGCTATTGTCTTACGGCTTTTGGCTAAGCGCTGAATTCAAAGGCATCGCCGCAGGCATCTCAATTTTCCTGTTCGGCATGCTGTCTCTGGAGCAAGGATTTAAAGCCTTTACCGGCGGCATACTGGAGCGGATACTGCAAAAAACCACTGATACCACCTGGAAAAGCTTCGGCTTTGGCTTTGTATCATCTACTTTGATGCAATCCAGCGGCTTGGTCTCAATCATCACCATTTCATTCCTGAGTGCGGGCCTGCTTGATTTGGTCGCCGGTATCGGCATTATTTTTGGCTCCAATCTGGGCACGACTACCGGCGCATGGTTAATCGCCGGTCTGGGGCTGAAAGTTAATATTGCCACCTACGCCATGCCCTTGCTGGTTTTTGGCGTTTTATGCATTTTTCAGGGTGGTAAACAGTTAAAAGGCATAGGCTATATCCTGACCGGCCTTGGCTTTCTGCTCCTTGGCATACAATACATGAAGGAAAGTTTTGAACACGTCGAAAATTCCATAAACCTGGCAAACTACGCCATGCCCGGTATCAAAGGGCTACTGATCTACACCGCCATAGGGATCATCGTCACCGTTATCATGCAATCCAGCCATGCCACCATGCTATTAACCATTACTGCAGTTTCTGTGCATCAAATTACTTATGACAATGCGCTGGCGCTGGTAATAGGCGCCAATATCGGCACAACCGCCACAGCGATCATTGCTTCTGTTGGCGCAAAAATTCAGGGTAAACGCCTGGCAGGCTCACATTTATTCATTAACCTGTTTACGGGAATCTTTGTACTGATTTTTATTAAACAATTCAGCATAGCTGTTGACATAATCAGCACAGGTTTAGGAATTGCCATCAAGGACAACGCACTGAAACTGGCAACATTCCACAGCCTGTTTAATCTTACAGCCATTATCATAATGTTACCGTTTATTAATCAGATCGCTGCCTTAATTGAAAAAATATTATTAGAAAAACGTTCAAATATTTTTCAGCCAAAATACCTGGACTCATCGGCCATGAATTTTCCTGAAACGGTAGTTCAGTCAGTCAGACAGGAAAGCATTCATTTATATGAAAACGCCATCCATATTATTCTGCATACTTTTGGCTTACATAAACGCGACCTCCTCTCAGATAGCGCCTCCCTCAAGCAACTCATAGCGCAAAATAACGATCCAATTGACTACGATATTGATGCCGACTATGAAAAGAGGATAAAAGGCATATACAGCGCCATCATTGCCTTTATCAGCCAGGCCAGATTCTCATGGGAAATGGAGCAGTCTTCTCAACTTTCCTGGCTGCGTGATGCTAACCAAAATGTTGTAGAAGCCATTAAAGACACCAAACACTTACAAAAAAACTGGACTCGATTCCGGATATCAACGAATCAGGCCACCATAGATGAATATAAAAAAATTGCTTACCAGATAGCCTTACACCTCCAGCAAATTGAAAACTTCAGGCATAAAATTGAAGAAAACGAATTGCCGTTGTTATCGTTGGATGCTCTAAAAGCAACCATTGAAGACGACGACATGCAGATGAATCGTGCCATTGAAACATTAATCAGAGAACAAAAAATAACCCCTGAAACCGGTTCTTCTTTAATCAATGACAGCGCCTATATGCGCCACATCAAAAAAAACCTGCTTAAAACTGCCGAAACACTGTATATACGCAGTTACACCGGCGCAGCCAAAGCTGAACAACAATTAACACTGAATGACGCAGAAATTAAAGATGTTATTCATACAATGGATACGCAATAACTCAAATCTCGAGTCATCCGTGTATCGTTCAACTAAACACAGTTATACTTTACAGAACCTTCTTTATCTGCCAATTAACCAGCCATGAAAAAAGAAAAGTTGCTACACAAATTACAGGCCTTTTTTGACACGGACAACCACAAAAAAAGGCAACATATCAATGAGTTAAAAAAAATCCTGATTAAGCTCAAGAAAAAAGAGCGAAAAATCGCTCACACCCTCTCACAGGCTGACGATGATTGCTTAATAAAGCAATATCAAACTGAACTGGAAATCATCTGGATACAACGAAT
>JBAZTN010000169.1:4403-6720 GCA_041661895.1 Methylobacter sp.
AGGCATCGAGATATTGGAACAGCTTAAAGATCGTAAAAAAACCAAAAAAACAATCCCCCAACCGCAGCCTTAAAAAAAAGCAAAGTTCCCTATTCCAGAGGGAAATGTTTTCACCACAGACCGACTCAAAAGTACTCGACCTGTCACGCTCGAACAATGGAAATTCCGATATTTATTGACGCATGGCTATGCTGTTTCCAATATAATATTCCTATCAAATTAGTCATAAATTATTTCCATCATTCCTCCAACTCTTAATTATTTGTTACGAGCCGCGCATGCATCTTGAAATGTTTTTATCCGTTTTTATCTTAATGCTGATTGCATCAGGCATAAATTTATTGGACATCAACAAAATCTGCCTAGCCCGTAAAATGATGGGTAACAGCAGAACACCTTTGCTCAAGATTTGCCATTTATCCGGTTTATTAAAGATGTCGACCCTCTCAAAATACAGCCTACTCCTGATTGCCTTATTTTTACCTTCCTTATCAATGGCGGCCGATGAAGTGACCACTACGGGTTCAGTGCATCCATTGGATCTGACTCAGCACTGGTCCGGTTATATGGCCCTGATAGTTTTTGCTGTTGCCTACATCCTTGCTATGACCGAAGAGGTGACTGAGTTAAAAAAATCGAAGCCAATGGTGTTTGCAGCAAGTATGATCTGGATCTTTATAGCTGCCGTTTATGCCAACGGAGAGATGAGCGAGCAAGCAGGGATAGCGTTCCGCTCTACTCTTGAAGGTTATGGGGAACTGTTTTTGTTCATCATGGTATCAATGACGTACTTGAATGCCATGGAAGACAGGGGCGTGTTTGACAGTCTGCGGGTCTGGCTGTTGAGCAAGAACTTTACCTATCGGCAATTATTCTGGATTACCGGTTTTCAGGCCTTCTTTATCTCGTCCGGCTGCAACAATCTCACTACCGCTCTACTGATGGGCTCGGTTATTTTGGCTATGGGTAAGGATTGCCCGCGCTTCGTTACCTTATCCTGCATCAATGTTGTGGTCGCCTCCAATGCAGGCGGCTCCTTCAGCCCCTTTGGCGACATCACCACATTATTGGTATGGCAAAAAGGCGTAGTGCCTTTTGCGGATTTCTTTTCCCTGTTGATTCCGGCCATCGTCAACTTCGCAATACCCGCCGCCATCATGCATTTCTTTATTCCACAAGAAAGACCCGCTGCGGTAATGGAAGCTCAGGACATGAAGCGGGGCGGCTGGACAATCATCTTTTTATTCGTATTGACCATTATTACGTCGGCGTGCTTCGAAAACTTCCTGAGTCTGCCACCCGCTGCAGGGATGATGATGGGATTAACTTATTTGAAGTTTTTCAGTTATTACCTGCAAAAAACCCACGACTCCCATTTAATACTGGTACCCGTGGATTTGACCGATGTCAAAATCGATCATTTTGCGCCCATGAAATACATGAACAATCCGCAAGCAGAGGCAAATCAACAGCTGGCCAAGGAACTGCCTTTTGATATTTTCCAGAAAGTCGCTAATTTGGAATGGGATACCCTGCTATTTTTTTACGGTGTAATGGTGGGTGTCGGGGGATTGAGCTTCATCGGCTATTTGGAAGTGGCATCCCATCATCTATACGTTGGCATAGACCCCACCGTAGCCAATATCCTGGTGGGCATCGCCTCCGCGTTCGTCGACAACGGCACCATTATGCTGGCGGTATTGACCATGGCGCCTGACATTTCCCAGGGACAATGGCTGCTGGTGACATTGACTGCCGGTGTGGGCGGCAGTATGTTGGCGGTAGGCTCCGCCGCAGGCGTGGGCTTGATGGGACAGGCTAAAGGGATTTATACCTTCACCAGCCATTTGAAATGGACACCGGTCATTATACTGGGTTACTTCGGCAGTATCGCTGCCCATTTCCTCATAAACGGCCGCTATTTCTAGACCTGGATCGACCCGCCAAGCCAAGTCCGGAAAGTACGGCCTGGAATCCGAAAAGCATATGGCACACCATCTTAAAGGATGCTGTGCATCCTCATAATGTAATTCTTTCCTGCTCCTGCAACCGGCTGCCTTTATCGGCACCCGGCTTGCCCAGCAAATACGATGCGCTCGGATCAATAATGAATCGATTATCCATCGCAGTTCTCCCCAGTAACATCCGAAACCGCATATTATCCCGGTTAGTCAACGTCATCTCCGCCCTGACAACCGATTGCCCCGCAATAAGCTGGGTTTCTATGACGTAACGGCGCTGCTTGTGCCCGCCAGAATCCGAAACCCATCGACGATCTTTTACCTGCGCATGGCATTCAACCAATATATCAGTACGT
>JBAZTN010000170.1:0-6617 GCA_041661895.1 Methylobacter sp.
TAGCCTGACAATAAGCTATCAATTAGGTCGGTAGGGATGGGTTTTGATATGGTCATTTTGACTCCTTACAAAGTAAATGGCAGTTTCCTGCCTAATGACCGTTTACACAAAAATTCTTACACCCTCAGAGTCTGGCGGTTTAGCGATTAAATCCTGATCCAATAGCATTAACTCCGAGAGTCGGAAGAACTCCCTTAAGCCACGCATTAACCGCTGGCTCTTCAGCTTGGCCCATTCTATTAATAAAAGTAAACGGCACGGAAACGAGCTCCATGCCTTTATTGATTTGAACGGCGAAGTGCAAATGCGGGCCGGAAGAAAAGCCGCTATTGCCCGAATAACCAATCAATTGTCCGGCATTTACCGCTAAACCCGGATAAACCTGCGCTTTCTCCAATTTCAAATGGGCATAAATAGCCATCGAGCCATCATCGTGCAGAATTCTGAAACTGTTAGCTTCGGCGCTATACGCCTTATTGATGCCGCCTTTATAAAAGTCATCATCGACTTCCAGAACGATGCCTGATCTGGCCGCATAAATTGGCGTACTTTTCGGCATAACGATATCTACAGCGTATTTGTTCTGTTCGTCCGTGTGGCTGAAGCTGCCGCCAAAAGCCTGAGAGATTTGAAACGATGCATCAGGAGCTATCGGCGGCAAATAACTTGTCACAGAACTGTACTGAGGCAGGGGAGCGCCGATGATGTAACGGTATTCAAGCCCAAGTTTCCATGACCCAAGCTCATTAATGCCGCTTATTTCAAAAAGAGTGTCGGATTCTCCTGATTCAACAACAAAGCGTCGGGGCAATTCAGGCGTTGAGCGAACATTTTCCTGTTCAGTAAAGTCAACTTCGACTTCCACAGGGCCAGCATAATCATTGCGAATATAAAACTTGGGTCTTTGCTCTTCACCCGACTGCAATAGCCAGACCCGTTGCTTGGGTGCTACTTTCATTTGCCTGACCTCAACCTTCTGCACGGTGTTCGGTGGCTTGTCGCTAAAATACCATTTACCTTGCTCATCCTGATATTTATAGAGCTTTTGCCCGACGGCATTAAATGAAAAGAACGATAACAGGATAAAAATTAATAGAGGAACTTTCATTACCCTCTTCTCAATGCCCATCATTTTTCCTTAGTTTTCGATTGGTTGCTCGGGGAAATAGGGATTAGCCATAAAAACAGGAACAATCAGTACTACCATCACTGCAATTACAGAAAATGCAGGGTTAATAATGTCTGCTAACCAAAAAGCAGGCGCATGGGCCTGGGTATTTTGACAAGTTTCATGTGTTTTTCCTTTGTTAAGCAATCGCTGGTTTTTTCGTCAGGATGTATTATTTCCCCCAACAATTCGCTGCAGTATCAGTGCCTTTTATTATAGTTTTGGTTCCTGCCTGATTGATTTCAAGTGTTCCGCATTTTGCATCGGTAATCGCGGGTGCAGCCGTAGCAGTATAGTCGGTTGCACTTGCAGCAGTAATTGCAATCGTATAATGGCCGTTGGGTGAAGCAGTGCCAAGATTTACCCCGGTATTGTCCAAAGCTGTAGTATAGGTTGTATGGTTAGCCCGCCACTTCTCTTCAGCCAACTGCACAGCCAACAGCCCCGCTTTACCATCCGCACGTTTTGAACGAGTCACATATTCCGAATAAGCAGGAACAGCAATGGCGGCAAGAATCCCGATAATAGCTACAACAATCATTAATTCAATTAAAGTAAAACCGGCAGGTCGCTTGAATGAGTTCATTGGTTAACCTTTTAAAAGTTATGTTGTTAAAACAAACATAGCAAATATAGTCTATATTTGCTTGGATAGCGAAGGGGTTCTCGCATACCTGAATCCCACCGATAAAATATAGATTAGCTAGTGGAATGAAAATAATAGCAATCTACAATCGAATCATGCAGCAAGGTGGATGGACATGAAAAGACCAAGAGACGCCGGCATTACCTTGATTGAGGTAATGATAGTCATTGCCATGACAGGCATTATCGCGGCGATGGCAGTGCCTTCTTATCAGGACATGATTGAGCGCAATCGACTGAAGCAGGCGATTGAATCATTACAGTCGGATTTGCAATGGATGCGTACCGAAACAATTAAACAAAGCTGTAATCTTCAAGCTTCTTTTACTAATGGCGCTAATTGGTCTTACCAAATATACATACCGCCTGCTGCCGGTACCTCATGTGCTGTTCAGCATGTTAACCATGGGTGTCCCGCCGCAGCTTCCGCCAATTGCAATATTAAAACAGTAAGCAGTACACAATTTACCGGCACAACAATGGGTACTGTTACTTTTTTTAGCGCTCCTACTACAGGAGCAGAATTCGATTTTAGAAGAGGTGAAGCAAAAAGAATTAATAATAATTCTAACAATGGAAGAGTGGAGCTAAGTTCGTCTAACTATAAAGTAAAGGTAGTTGTGGCTTCCGTTGGACGCGTAAGAATTTGTAATATTTCGGGTTCAAAGGGATTGTCTGGTTATGAAAACTGCTGATTGATAATGGTGATATATGAAAAAACAAGCAGGTTTTACGCTCATCGAAATAATGATTGCCTTGTTGATTGGCTTAATCATTATTGCGGCTACTATTACCATTTATATTTCTACAATAAAAGGGAGTTCAGACACTCTTAAATCGGCGCGTTTGAATCATGATCTTGAATCAGCCATGTCGCTGATGGTCAATGACATCAGAAGAGCCGGCTATTGGGGTAGGGCTATTGCGGGCGCTGACAGCTCAACAAATCCCTTCACAACAGGTACGGCCAATATACAAATTCCAATGGCAACATGTATTTTATATTCATACGATGCTGGCAGTCCCCCCGATGGGATTCCCGATAATGGCGAATACTATGGTTTTAAATTTCAGGGCGGGGCGATAAGAATACGTTCTGCGGATGCAGCGGAAACCACGGCTAATTGTACCGGTGCCGGATGGAACACACTTACAGTTGAGGAGAGCGTCAGCATTACAGGCCTAACATTCTCTTCTGCATATAAATGTTTGGATAATTCTGCGGATCCTCCTGCAAGCTTTAACACAACTTGCGCCGCTGCTGCCTTGCCTGTTGGGCATAAGGCTGTCGAATCCCGTCAGATTGACATTACTTTGACCGGTAGCGTAGTTGGCGATGCGGCAGTTACAAAAACATTAACCAGCACCGTAAAAGTAAGAAACGATCGTATTTTTACGCAATAACCGTGTAATGGGACTGATTTTTTTAAGGTAAGTCATGATGAAAACAATAATACAGCCGGATTTAAACAGCCAGCGTGGCGCCGCTACGTTGTTAACGGCTGTCGTATTGCTGGTCAGTATAACTTTGGTAACCCTGTATACCTCAAAATCGGTTCTGGTTGAAACCCAAATGGCCGCAGATAATTACAGAACCAGTCAGGCCGTTGCAGCGGCCAATTATGCAATGGATTATGGGTTTAATTATTTTAATAGAGGCGGGTTTGATCAAAACACTACAGCAACTGGCGTAGCGCCTAAAGATGGCATTCTGGACACAGGGGCTGATACAAATGCCGATGGAGTTATAGAGCAGTTTAATGCCCTTTCTTTACAGTCAGCCGATGGCAATCAAGCAACGACCGCAACGCTATCATTTAACAATGCAGCCGGCACACGCTGTGTAGCGGCAGGGGCAACGCCCACCATGAAAAGCGGGTTAATTACGGCCACAGGTTTCAGCGATGATGGCCTAGCGAGCCGAACCATCACTCAATGCGTTGGTCCTTTAAAATTACTGCGGGATGATGGCCCCGATCAGCCGCTCGTTGCCCAAGGGCAGGTCGCGGTAACAGGCAATGCGCATATCATTAACCGTTACACCAATACAACGATCTGGTCAGGTGATAGGGTTCAGATAGGCAGTTCATCCTCTATGGAAACGCGCATCAAGGATCCGGCTTCTGGCGCATTAACGCAAGACGAATTACTTGATACCTCTGCAGACAATACCCAGTTAGTTTCCAATAGGAATTTAGGCAATGGCCTGGATATTATTGATGGTGATCCTAATTTAAATAACCTGGTAGGGCTGGACTTCTTTAAAAATTTTTTTACCGTTGATTCCCGTGAGCAGCTGAAGCAGATGGCCATCGCTAATGACCAATACTATACAAGTTTTAGCGGTGCTGCAGGTAAGTCAGGACTTATCTGGATCGAAGGGAATCAGCATCTTTCCGGCAACGACACCTATGGTTCGATAGCTGCCCCCGCAATAATAATCGTTAATGGTGATTTAACCACATCAGGGACTCCAACAATTTACGGATTGCTTTATGTCGCGGGTAAATATGATATAGGCGGGACGGTCACGGTAGTAGGCTCTAATATCGTAGAAGGAACAAATCTGGCGACAGGCTTACCGGCAACGGCGCCAGCCGTTTCCGGCAGCGGTACATTAAATTTGGTTTATTGGCAGGCGTTTGCTTCAAGTTCAAGCGGCCTTTTGCCGGGTTTAGCCGCAGTTATCAGCGGTTCATGGCGTGACTGGTAACATCCATTTGTTGTTCATTAAAAGGCTCTAACTATGAAGCACTCAATAATAAAAACGCAAAAAGGCATCGGCCTGATTGAGGTATTAATCGCCACCGTTGTGGTTGCCGTAGGCTTGCTTGCCGTTGCCTCTTTGCAGGGTAAGTTAATGTCGAGCAGTGGCGACAGTAAAACGCGTTCAGAGGCACGGGTACTTGCCGAGCGGAAAATTGAAGATCTTCGGAATAACGTTACTGTAGAGACGGTAAATTCTGTAAGCGGTTATAACGACATTGCTGTTGGCACCTCTACAGATTCAATTGCAGGCACAAATGCCAGTTTTACCAGAAGTTGGACGATTTCTGGTGCAGCCGCGCCGAATCGAAAAAAGATATCTGTACGGGTAGGTTGGGATGGCAACGGTGATGGTGACGTTACCGATGCGGACGAAATAGTCAATATTGTAACCGAGATGGCCTGGATCAATCCGGCAAATAGCTTGCTTTATGCTACAGAAAATAGCGGCTCAGGTACATCTGCCGTGCCTAGCCCAAGACAAAATGCTTCAGAGGATGTGGCGGCAGAAAAAGTGTTAGGGGGGGCTGCTTTATCAATCTCGGGTACATCCGGGGTTGATGCTTCTTTAGCCGTCACAATCCCTTCAACCACGGAGTACCCCGGTGGTTGCGGCACAGTTACCTTGCATCTAGTCGATGCCGATTCACATTTTTACACACTTATCCATGCCGGGAGTTCATGTGTGGAGGATGGCGTTATTGCGGTGTTTTTGTGTACAGCAACCTGCATACACATTCAGAATCATTTTGGAGGCGTAGTTCATCGTATTGCCGGTACCGTCCATTCAACGAGTCCAAATGGGTTTGATACGATTAAAGTTGCATGGACATCAAGCTCGGTGAGCGATTGTTATAACGGACCGGTGACAGAAATTAGTAATAAAGGTTCTAATCAATATCGATACAGACCTTATGAATGTATTTATGCGGGGAATTGTGACGCTGATGTTAATGGTTCTGGCTGCAATTACGGCGTTACTGCTGCACAGATTAGCGCCAGAAAGGTTGGCCCCGGCGGCGAGTACGGGGATGTGGGCTTATTAGGCGTAGATGATCAGGGCAAACGAGAGCAGGTTTGTTTTCTTGAAGACACGGTAAATCCGGCAACCAGTCCTTTACTACAGACCGGAGGCAACGAGGTATTAAATGATACTTATCTGTATCCCGTCACTAAACGTTTTTATGCGGCACGAAGAATTAAACGCAATGCCTCGATTAATGATCAAAAAACAGAAGGCATTAACCACTCATACACCAATCATAATTTTTTGGTTGTTCCAAGGGGGTCTGGTGGTACAGCAAATAAGGTGTGTCATAATACAGCCGTTCCCGGAACTGTCGTTCCCGCTGCTACTGCTGCTGGCATTCAACTACCCCCCAGGGAGATATTAAGAACACTGAATGAAGTTGAGCTTAATACGTCTTTATCTGTAACCAACTACACTGGCGCTGCCGGCACGGCTAAAACATTCACCGGAACTGTCACAGGTAGCGCAACCAAATTAAAACTGATCATTCCAGAAGTGGGGAACTGTTACCTGAACAATAATACTAACTCTGCCGTCGCCGCGACTCTTTATGCATGCGCCGCGCCGGAAAACGCTACCGGTATCGCTATTAACGGTGGCAGTAGTGAACATCCCACTTCTAATCCTGCGGTATTCAAGCCGTGTACAAAAACAACAGACATAACTGCCTGCAATTGGACAACTGATTTCCCATAGAAAACAGTCCGCATGGGGACGGGGAATGTAAGCCACGTCCCCAAGTTTAACTTCAATATGGAATACTAAACCGTGCTTGGGGGAAACCTGAGGGCGGTTTTTTATGCAGGTAAACTTGGCGAAAATTAGCATCTCAGCTCAAGCCGCGTGTATTAATTGATGTAGAATGAGCTTTAAAATATTAGTTGTTTAGTCCCAGAATTAACTGGTAATATTTATTCTAACCTTAAGGAGCAGAAGCCATGGGACAAGTATTACACGGAACAGCCACGACCACGCACGCCACGCGAGCAAAAATACAAGCGTCTGAAG
>JBAZTN010000171.1:0-6586 GCA_041661895.1 Methylobacter sp.
AAGACATTGATATATCGGTGGTTGCAAAACGTACACCGGGACTGGTCGGCGCAGACCTTGCCAATATAGCCAATGAAGCGGCAATTATAGCGACGCGGATTGGCCACGATAAAGTCGAAAAGGAAGACTTTGAGGCGGCTATGGATCGAATATTGGCCGGGCCGGAAAAGAAAAACCGGGTTCTAAATCCGGAAGAAAAGCGCAGGGTTGCTTTTCACGAGGCGGGGCATGCGATGGTCGCTGAACATGTGCCAACCGGGCAGCCTGTTCATAAAATTTCTATTATTCCCCGTGGTGTGTCGGCGCTAGGCTTTACCTTACAGTTACCCGTAGAAGAAAAGTTTTTGTCTACCGAAGATGAACTTAAGGATCAAATAGCCATTTTGCTGGGCGGACGCATGGCCGAAGAGATTGCACTGGGGAGCATTTCAAGCGGCGCTCAAAATGACCTGGAAAAAGCCAGTGAGATTGCCCGCAATATGGTCTGCAGTCTGGGCATGAGTAAAAAAATGGGGCCATTGACTTACGGCAAACGCCAGCAGCTTCAGTTTTTGGAAACAGAGGTGTCAGAATATCGCAATTATAGCGATGAAACAGCCCGACTTATTGATACTGAAATTATGGCGCTAGTCGAGGAAGGCGAAACACGCGCCCGTGAAATTATTACTGCATACAGGGTGGAGTTGGGAAAACTGGCCGATTTGTTACAGGAAAAAGAAGTCATTAACAGAGAGGAAATTACAGCATTACTTGGGAGTAAAATGCATTAGAAGTTTAGATGGTTGTTTTTGTCAGGGCTATCAGTTGCTATGTCATTGCTAGTGGTATGTAGTGGGCGGGAATGTACTGCGCGAATAAGGCGCGCCAGCAAAAGAAAGTCATACATAATCAGTGTTGAATCTTTTTAGCATTGTTTATTTTACCCATAAAATATGTTGGGTTTCCAAAGGAATCATGCAGTCGTGATGGCGGGGTTTGATTCTGGGCGTGTAGTCAGAGATCGGCCGGGTTGCCGGAATGGTGATGCTATAGACAAAACCGTTGACCGTCCCCGGAATCGGATGATCAATCTGCATTTCAATTACATTTTCCGTATCACTTTTAGTCGGTTCTGAAAAAACTTCAACACTGACATCTTTTGCGGTTAAATCGCCCAGATAAATCTGCAACCTGAATGAATGCATGGCATCCCGTTCCTCGATCTCTACATGCACGACACGAATTTTAGACCACAGATCATTCAGACGCGCCAGCCATTTAGTCAGTGAGTGGCCCAGTTCGACATTGTTTGCGGTGCGGTGATGATATTTATCCGCTAAGGGCAGATAAAATCGTTCGGTGTATTCGCGTACCATCCGGTTGGCTGAAAAATAGGGCGTTAAGGCAGTCATGCTTTCGCGCATTTTAGACACCCAGCGTTGGGGAATTCCGGAGTTATTACGCTCATAGAACGCCGGTACAATTTCGTTTTCCAGCAAGTACAACAGCATTTCCGCCTGTTCCTTGTCGTTTTGTTCCGATTCCATGCCATTCAGCGACCAGCCGACTTCAGGGCGATAGGCTTCCGCCCACCAGCCATCCAGTTCCGATAGATTGAGTCCGCCGTTGACCAGTATCTTCATACCGCTGGTGCCGCAGGCTTCCCATGGACGACGTGGTGTGTTGATCCACAAATCAACCCCTTGCACCATATATTCTGCTGTGATCATGTCATAATCGCTTATGAATATGGCACGTTCGCGAATTTCCGGGCGCTGCATAAAATGATGCCAGGCTTTTATTAATTGTTGTCCCGGCCAATCTGCCGGATGTGCTTTGCCGGAGATAACCAATTGCACCGGTTTAGTGGTATTGGTTAACAGCCGGGCTAGCCTGTCGGGATCTGTTAACAGCAAATTAGGTCGTTTGTAAGTAGCAAAACGCCGTGCGAAACCGATGGTCATCACGTTAGGGTCAAATAGGCGCAGCACCAGATTTTCCATTTCGCTTTCTGATAAATTGCTGTGTACATTAAGTTCTCTGGCATATTCATCCCTGACATATTGCACCAACCGGGTTCGGTTTTGGGCGCGCAAACGCCATAAGTCCTGGTCTGCTACCTGCTGGAATTTTGCTGACACCACTTCCGGGTTACAAAACCAGCGATCTTTGCCGCATATATCGGTCCACAGTTCATCGGCTTCAACTGAGTCCCAGGCAGGCACATGGACGCCATTGGTTACATGCGTGACCGGTACTTCATATTTTGACCAGTTGGGAAACAGGGGGTTAAAAATATTCCGGCTGACTCGTCCGTGCAAACTACTGACGCCATTGGCCGCAGCGCTGCCGTGTATGGCAAGATAGGCCATATTAAATGAAGCCGCCGGATTGTTGTCACCAGGACTTCTGCCCAAGCTGAGTAAGGTATTAATATCAATATTCAGTTCTTTCGCATAGAGACCTAAACTGTTAGCGATCAAGTCCGGGCTGAAGCGGTCAAAACCCGCTTCGACCGGGGTATGTGTGGTAAACAGATTGCCGGTACGGGTTACCGTTAGTGCGGTAGCGAAATTAATGTTCTTTTCGAGCATCAAATCCCTGGCTCGTTCCAGAACCAATAACGCGGCATGACCTTCGTTAAGATGGCAAATATCAGGACTGATGCCTAAGGCTTGTAAAACACGCCAGCCACCAATACCGAGCAGAATTTCCTGGGAGAGCCGGTGTTCCGATCCGCCTCCGTATAATTCGGTAGTTATACAACGGTCTAACGGGTGATTGATTGGGTCGTTGGTGTCGAGTAAATAAAGCTTGATGCGGCCGATCTGCGCCTGCCACACGCGAACCCATAATTTCGTGGGTGTCTGCAGACGTACCCGCAACCATTCGCCATTAGCACCCCGTACTGGGCTGACTGGCAAATCACTGGTATTACTGGATGGATAAAGGGCAATTTGATTGCCTTCGGCATCGAAAGTCTGGCGAAAGTAGCCGTTTTGATAAAGTAGTCCGACCCCAACCAATGGCAACCCCAAGTCGTTTGCAGCTTTTAGGTGGTCGCCGGCAAGCAGGCCAAGTCCGCCGGAATAAATAGGCAATGCTTCGCTGAGACCGAATTCCATACTGAAATAGGCTATTTTGTTCAGGCTGACATTGTGTTTTTGTTGAAACCAGCGTTGTTCAGATAAAGATTTGCGGTGCGTGGAAACGATATTGCGTAGCGTTTCACAGAAAACTTCGTCTTTGGTCAGTTCTTCCAGTCGGGAGCGTGAAACTTCTTGTAACACCAGCCAGGGATTGCGGGTCTGCGTCCAAAGTTCGTGGTCCAGTTGACACCATATTTCATCAGCGCCATGAGCCCAGGAAAAGCTGCAATCGGTCGCTAAATCGACTAATCCGTCGAGCTTTTGTTCCATATCAGGCTGGATATCAGGTCGAAAATATCTCGGGCTTGTCATGAATTATTTCCTCTCAGCTGCTATGAACATGCAAGGTTTTTAGTGGCAACCTAAGGTAGCGGTTTCAATTATCGGGTTTGGCATTGAAATCTTTTCTAAGCGTCGTAAATTGCAGTAACTGGGCTTCGACCTGACCATTAAATGATTCCAGAGGATAACTGCCTTGCTCATTGGCAATACCTGCATCCATCCCAGTGAGTAGTTCAAGCGCCTCATCAATGGTTGTTATGGCATAGATGTTAAATTGACCGGATTGGGCGGCATGCACCACATCCCAGCGCAGCATCAGATGTTTGATGTTAGTGGCAGGAATGATGACGCCCTGGGTGCCGGTTAAGCCTTTTTTGGCGCAAATATCGAAGAATCCTTCAATTTTTTCATTAACGCCACCTATCGGTTGCACATGTCCCAGTTGATTTATTGAGCCGGTAACAGCAAGATCCTGTCTTAACGGAATCTGGGCAATGGAAGATAAAATGGCGCAAAGTTCAGCTAAAGATGCGCTGTCACCCTCGACGTGACCATAGGATTGTTCAAACACCAAGCTGGCGGCTATTGAGAAGGGCGATTTTCGGGAATAGCGGGCTGCGATAAAACTTGATAATATTAATACGCCTTTTGAATGAATCGGCCCGCCCAATTCAATTTCACGTTCAATATCGACCACTTTTCCGCCGCCCAAACGGGTTGTTGCGGTGATGCGGGAGGGCTGTCCAAAAGTAAATTCACCCAGTTGCAACACAGAAAGGCCATTGACCTGGCCGGTTACCTCGCCTTCGGTATCAATTAATACGATGCCGCGGTGAATGTTCTCGTAGAGCTTTTCCCTGATTTTGTCCAGTCTGCGGGTTTTATGGTCAATAGCTTGTTGTACATCGCTAATAGCTATAAGAGTATGACCGTTATCCTGCGCCCAATAATTGGATTCCGTTAATAAGTCCTTGATACTACGCAGATGGGTTAACAGTTTTTCTGCATCACCGACCATTCTGGAGCTTTGTTCAATAACTCTGGCGACGGCGTTTTGGCTCAGTGGCCGTAACTTTTCGCGTCGGGCAATAGTTGCCAGTAAACGGGCATAGTCAGGGTTGCTGTCATCTCTGGAAACAGATTCATCAAAATCTGCGGCGACTTTAAAGAGATCGTGAAATTCCGGGTCATAGGCACTTAATAAATAATAAATGAGCGGCTCACCGATCAGTATGAGTTTTAAATCAAGCGGTATGGGTTCCGGTTCCAGCGATGAGGCGCTGATTAAGCTGAGCGCCCGTTCCAGGGATTCAATGCGTATTTCACCTGACTGCAAGGTTCGCTTAATGGTTTCCCAGGCATAAGGCTGAAACAGGAGCTTTCGGGCATCGATAATGAGATAACCGCCATTGGCTCGATGTAGCGCGCCTGGTTTTATCATGGTGAAATCAGTGACTAAAGACCCCATGTAGGCCTGATGATCAATGCGGCCAAGGAGATTACTGTAATTTGGGTGATCTTCGAGAATTACCGGGGCAGATTTCTTGTCGCTAAAATCCACCATCAGGTTGACATAATAGCGTTTAAAGGGATTTGGTTCTTGCGGCAATTCCATAAAGGAAATGATTTTTTCGCTATGCGGAATAAAATCCCGGACATGTTCAATAATATCTTTCTGAACATCATTCAGATAATTAAGAATGGCTTGATTTTTGGCGTATTTTTCGATCAGTTCTTCTATTGAATGATTAACAGCCAGTTCAGCGACTTCACGGTTAAGGGCTTGCAGTTTACGTTTGGTTTCCTTGCGCCAGGCGGGGAAATTTTTCAGTAATTTTGCCAGGCGTTCCTGTAATTCAAAGATAGTATTTTGAATTTTATGCTGCTCATCTTTGTCCAGTTTATTAAACTGTTCGGGATCAATCGCTTCGTTATTTTCATTCGCTGGCGAAAATGCGTAACCCGTTGGGGTTTCCATGAGAATAATGTGCGCATTTGCGGCATCTTCCCGTAACTGGCTGAGTTCATTAATTTCTCGCTGGCGGGATTGAGTTTCAAGTTCACCGGTCCTGGAACGGTATTCGTCACCGTCAAAAGCAGCCGGTATGGCGACGCTCAGCTCGTCAATCAATTTCGCCATATCTTGCTGGAAAATTTTGCCATGCCCCGCCATCAGTTTAATGGCCGTTGGTTTGGCTGGCTGGTTGAAATTGTTTACGTAACACCAGTCTGCCGGGACGTCTTGGTGGCTTGCTTCATGTTCAACTAATTGCCGTATTGCCGTCAATTTTCCGGTGCCGGAAGGCGCCATTGCGAAAATGTTGTAGCCGTTTTTATGAATGTGGATGCCAAATTTGACAGCTTCCATGGCGCGTTCCTGGCCAACGGTAATATCAATATCTTCAAGCTCCTCTGTGGAGTCAAATTTCAATTGTTCGACGTTGCAAGGCTTATAAAGTTGTGAGGGATCCAATGGTGTATTTTTCATAGGGTAAAGCTCTGCGTGAATAACTTGGTTTCTAGAATAAAGACAATTATGGTTTTGTAAAGCGCTAAGGTGATACTGACGTAAACAGACTTTTAAGCATCCGCTGCACCAGTTTCCTATCGACTAGCGGCATACCCACCATCCCAGGTGATCGCCGCGCTAGTTCCGTTCCCGACTAGCTTGCGGCATACACACATCCCTGGTGATAAAATTATTCAGTAGGGTTTTTAGGGCATTGTCGCTCTCGGTATTGATGGTTATTACATGAGCCTGTTCTTCTTGCGATAGCGGTTGCGCCGATAGTTGCTGTTGATGCAGCACATCGATCGTCGCCTCCGAAGCATCATTTAGCCGTTGCCGGAGTCGTCTGCATAATTCTTCATTAGACGCTTGAAAATCAACTATAAAAAATTGTACGTTGTATTCAGCTGCAAGCTGTTGGAACATGTTACGCTGTTCGGATTTAAGAAAGGCTGCGTCAATAATTGCAGAGAAACCAGCGTTAAGCAAGGCTTTAGCAAGTTCGGCAAGGCGCTGGTAAGTTTTCAGTCCGGCCTCTAACGTATAAAGTCCGCTGTTAATGTCGCTGCCGGTATGCTCCTGTGCCCGATAGCCGAATAGCCGTTTACGTTCTATATCCGAACGTATCTGTAGCGCACCGATTTTTTCAGCCAGTTGGCTGGCCAAG
>JBAZTN010000172.1:0-6553 GCA_041661895.1 Methylobacter sp.
CCTGCGGGCTTATGCCGACATGGTCCCCCATATCGAAGCAAAAAAAGCCAACATGTATAACTCCGCCAAACGCGGCTTCGCCACGGCCACCGACCTTGCCGATTATCTGGTGCGAAAAGGCATGGCTTTTCGCGACGCCCATGAAGTCGTGGGTCTGGCGGTACGCTTAGGCATAGAAAGCCATCGTGATTTGTCAGAATTATCGCTAGCAGAGCTGCAGCATTTTTCAGGCTTGATTACTGCCGATGTTTTTGATTATTTAACTCTGGAAGGTTCGGTCGCGGCACGCAATCATATCGGCGGAACAGCGCCCGATACGGTAAGAACCGCTATCCAGACAGCACGCCAGAACATGAATACAGCATAAAGAGCGCTATCACTGTGGCTGAAAGACACCAAACGCCCCATACATTTAGGCAAAGATATCTGCATAAAAGATCGTCAAGAGATCAAGCAGCGTTTTAAAAAACTGCACCTGCTTCGCGAACAGCACCTTCAGGATTTTCTGCAGCCCCGTCAACGGGGTTTTATAGATTTATTACCGCTGATCTTTCATTGCAACCTCCCTTTGTTATCGGAGGGTATTTCCTCGGAAACACCCTCCGGCATATACGCATACAGCCCCAACAGTACGATAAATCAGATCCCAATCAACGACTAAAGCAATAGTCCACTTTTCTGGAATCAGTCCCCAATCGCAATCTTTTTTGAGAGTCTTTTTGAATTTTCGCATCAACAGCCTGGATCAACTACAAACCATTCATTACCTAAACCACAAACAAAAAATAGAAGATATTCTTAATATTTAACTCCTACCGTCGGCAATTTAAACTTGCAACGCATGACAACAAACCTATTCCTACAGCGGCCTTTTCCCACATCAATGGACTAATCACCCTTGATTTTGCTATAGTTGCACTACACACGGAAGCATTGGCCTATCGTTTTCATTAAGTTTTCACATCCCCACTCTGGAGAATCTCTATGCTAGTTAAAGTTGCAATCAACGGTTATGGTCGCATTGGACGCAATATCGTACGTGCTTTGTACGAATCAGGCCGTACTCATGAAATTCAAATTGTTGCAATTAATGATTTAGGTGATAGCGCGACCAATGCGCATCTGACTCAATATGATTCAGTGCATGGAAAATTCCCTTATGAAGTCAGTGTTGATGGCGACTACATTGTTATCAATGGCGATAAAATCAGAGTCTTCTCTGAAAGGGATCCATCAAAACTGCCGTGGGCCGATCTGGGTGTTGATGTTGTTCACGAATGTACCGGCTTATTCACCAGCAAAGCAAAAGCTTCTGCTCATATTGCCGCAGGCGCAAAGAAAGTCATCATTTCCGCTCCCGGTGGCGACGATGTTGACGCAACCATAGTTTATGGCGTGAACCACAATATTCTGAAAGCTTCAGATACCGTTATTTCCAACGCATCATGCACGACCAACTGTTTGGCGCCGCTAGTTAAGCCTTTATGCGATACCATCGGCATCGACCATGGTTTAATGACCACTATTCATTCATACACCAATGACCAGGTACTGACTGACGTCTACCACAAAGATTTGCGCCGGGCTCGCTCCGCAACTCAATCCATGATTCCTACAAAAACCGGTGCCGCTGCAGCGGTAGGTTTGGTATTGCCTGAACTGGTTGGAAAAATGGATGGTTTCGCAATGCGTGTGCCGACTATTAACGTTTCAGTTGTTGACTTGACCTTTCAGGCATCCAGAAACACCACTAAAGAAGAGATCGACCAAATTCTGAAAGCAGCCTCCGAAGGCTCATTAAAAGGCATACTGGATATCAACACAAAACCACTGGTTTCAATTGATTTTAACCACAACCCTGCATCTTCGATTTATGAATCTTCTTTAACCAAAGTGATGAATGGCAACTTCGTAAAAGTCCTCTCCTGGTATGACAACGAATGGGGTTTTTCAAACCGCATGCTGGATACCACCATTGCTTTATTAAACGCAAAATAAGCGACTAAATAACAGATGTTAAGAAGAACCAAAATTCTAGCTACGCTGGGACCTGCTACGGACAAACCCGGCGTGCTTGAAGCCTTGTGTAAGGCGGGTGTTGACGTTGTTCGGCTGAACTTCTCACATGGTTCAGCTCAAGACCACATAGAAAGAGCCGATGCCATACGCGAAATCAGCCGTAAACTGGGAAGACGCGTGGGCATACTTGCTGATCTGCAAGGCCCTAAAATTCGTATCGCCCGCTTTAAAGACACCAAGGTATTTCTGAGTGAAGACCAGGACTTTGCTCTGGACATCAATCTTGATGCCAATGCAGGAGATAACACTCAGGTCGGCATTACCTACGACCCGCTGGCCAATGAAGTCAAACCCGGCAGCCGGTTGTTACTGGATGACGGTCGCATAGTGCTGGATGTGGTCAATGTTGAAAACATGCGCATTAACTGCAAAGTGGTTGTTGGTGGCGACCTGTCAAATAACAAAGGCATCAACCTGCATGGCGGCGGACTTTCAGCAGCCGCATTAACCGACAAAGACAAGGAAGACATTAAGACCATCGCCAAAATTAATTGCGATTACGTTGCCGTGTCTTTTCCGCGTACCGCTGAAGATCTTCACGAAGCACGCCGCCTGCTGCTGGCAGAAGGCTCTAATGCGGGCATCGTTTCTAAAATTGAGCGGGCGGAAGCCCTGGACGTTATCGACGAAATCATTCTGGCATCTGATGCCGTCATGATTGCCCGTGGCGATCTGGGTGTTGAAATCGGTGACGCTAACTTGCCTGCTGTACAAAAACAGGTCATCAAACGCACCCGGGAACTCAACCGCGTCGCCATTACCGCCACACAAATGATGGAATCGATGATCGAAAATGCGATTCCTACCCGTGCGGAAGTTTTTGATGTTGCCAATGCCATTTTTGACGGCACGGATGCTATCATGTTATCTGCGGAAACAGCATCAGGGAAATATCCTGTTAAAGCTGTTGAAGCCATGCACCGCATCTGCCTAGAGGCTGAAAAACAGCCTATCGTCCGCATCTCTGATCATCGTGCAGCCCTTCAGTTTGAGCGCGTCGATGAAGCCATTGCAATGTCTGCCATGTATATGGCTAACCATACCAAAATAAAAGGTATTGCCGCGATAACCGAGTCAGGTATTACCACATTATGGATGTCAAGAATCAGTTCCGGCATTCCCATTTTTGCGTTCAGCAGTGAGGAACAGACGCTGGGCAAAGTCACATTATACCGCGGCGTTTTCCCGGTTTACTTTACACATGAATCCCAAGATCATACTGAAGTTAACAGGGAAATCATAGACGAGCTAAGAAAACTGAATCAGGTTGAAGACGGTGATAAATTCATTATCACTAAAGGTGACTTGATTGGAAAAAAAGGCGGCACCAACGCTTTGAAAGTGATTACTGCCGGACAAGGCTTAACGCCCTAACGATTTTCAGAGTGACTAGTCGATTGCCCCTACTCTAGGGCAATCGAACAAACCGGAACTTTTCCTTACGGACAAAATCTTCAAACGCGGTACCCACCGCGGAAAGCCGCTTCCCTTCCCTGCGCACCATGTACCATTTCCTGACCAGTGGGAATAATTGCACATCCAGAATGATTAATCGACCTGATTTCACTTCGATATCAATTGTATGCTGGGAAACAATCCCCAAGCCCAGCCCTTCTTCCACACTCAGCTTGATGGCGCCATTGTTGTTCATTTCCATATTGGCTGAAATTTTCATGCCATTTTTAGCAAAAAAGTTTTCCGCCGAGGTCCGAGTACCCGAGCCTTGTTCCCGCATCAGAAAAACCTCATTTTTTAACTCGTCCAGTGAAATGCCTTTTTTATCCTTCAAATGATGATCAGGGTGCGCAATCACTACCAAAGGATTATCCAGCAAAGGTTCTGACACCAGACTCATTCCTTCCGGCGGCTCTCCCATTAATACGATATCCGTTTCATTGTTTTCCAGTAGCTGAATCAAGCCCTTTTGGTTGGTTACATTCAGATTAACATTAACATTGGGATGTTTCTTGCAAAAACCGGCCAACAACCGGATTGCAAAATACTGGACCGTGCTGGCTACGGAAACCAGCAACCGGCCGCCATCCGGTCCCTTAATCTCATCAAAGATCGCCTCCGCCTCAGACAGTTTTGAGGTAATATCGCGACTCAGCCGGTACATTTCTTCCCCCGCCTGAGTCAAATAGATTTTACGGCCCAGGCGTTCAAACAAAGCCAGCCCCGCAATATCTTCAAACTGTTTAATCTGCATGGATACTGCGGGCTGTGTCAGGTAAAGCTCCTCAGCCGCACGGGTAAAACTCAAGTGCCGTGCCACCATTTCAAAAACTTGCAGCTGTCTAATCGTTACATTCACAAAATACCCCCTTAAACCTTATGAACTTAGTCTGATTCTTTGATTTTTACGTATCTTACCCGACCTTTATCATTTGATGATTGTTTTTAAACAACGCCAGAAAAATACTCCACCCTCCTTTATAAGCCGTGCAATAATATAAATATGTACCCTATTCCCTAATATGACTGAAACAGGACTCCTACATGTCACAAAAAATTTTAAACTTCGTTAAACCCGGTGTTGTAACCGGTGACGATGTACAGAAAATCTTTGCAATCTGTAAAGAAAACAAATTTGCCCTGCCTGCGGTCAATGTCATTAATACCGACTCGATTAACGCAGTATTGGAAGCCGCGGCCAAAGTAAAATCTGCGGTAGTTGTCCAGTTTTCCAACGGTGGCGCGCAGTTTGTTGCCGGCAAAGGCCTTAAACTGGAAGGTCAACAAACCGCTATCCTGGGCGCTATCTCTGGCGCTCACCATGTGCACGCTGTAGCTGAAACTTATGGCGTGCCTGTTATTCTGCACACTGACCACGCAGCGAAGAAACTGCTGCCTTGGATTGACGGTTTACTGGATGCAGGGGAGAAACATTTTGCCGAAACCGGTAAGCCCTTATTCAGCTCGCACATGCTGGATCTGTCTGAAGAAAGTCTGGAAGAAAACATCGAGATTTGCGGCCAATATTTAGCGCGCATGGCCAAAATGGGCATGACACTTGAAATCGAATTGGGCTGTACCGGCGGAGAAGAAGATGGCGTGGATAACAGCCAGATGGACCAGTCCGCTCTTTACACACAACCGGAAGACGTGGCTTATGCTTATGAGGCACTCAGCAAAATCAGCAACCGTTTCACCATCGCCGCTTCTTTTGGCAACGTGCACGGCGTGTACAAGCCAGGCAACGTGAAATTGACTCCCTCCATTTTGGCAAATTCGCAGAAGTTTGTGTCCGAAAAGTACGGCGTAGCGCACAACACGCTGGATTTTGTATTCCACGGAGGCTCAGGTTCATCTGCTGCCGAGATCAAAGAGTCTATCGATTACGGCGTAATTAAGATGAATATCGACACCGACACCCAATGGGCAACTTGGGCGGGCGTCATGGACTACTACAAGCAAAACGAGGCCTATTTACAAGGTCAGATAGGCAATCCCGATGGTGACGATAAGCCGAACAAAAAATACTACGATCCACGCGTTTGGCTGCGTGCTGGCCAACTGGGAATGGTGGCTCGTTTGGAGCAGGCTTTTCAGGAATTGAACGCCGTTAATTCCCTGTAATTCCGTCACCTTCAATAGAGGGCGACCGGCTGGTTGCCCTCTATTCTCCCCTGAGTTACAACACATCCAGCTGAGCATAAGCCAGCATCAGCCACTTGACGCCCACTTTCTTAAAGTTGATCTGCACTCTTTCCTGTGCTCCGTCGCCTTCCATTTGTAACACCACGCCTTCCCCGAATTTTGCATGACTGACGCGCTGCCCCAGCTTGTATTTCCCTGTCGTTTGCATGGATGAAACCTTCGGCTTCACGGCGGTAACCGGCCTACTCACATTAGCCCGCATTCTGACTTCCTGAATGTGTTCCGCCGGAATCTCGCGCAGAAAACGTGACGGCCTGGGATAACTTTCCCTGCCGTACAATCGCCTGGATTCTGCATAGGTCATATACAATTGCTGCATGGCACGGGTCATGCCGACATAGCAAAGCCGGCGCTCTTCTTCCAGTCGCCCGACATCATCGACGGACTGCTGGGATGGAAACAAGCCCTCTTCCATACCGACCAGAAAAACCAGCTTGAACTCCAGACCCTTTGCTGAATGCAGCGTCATCAGCTGCACACAATCGTCAAAGTCATCGCCCTGCATTTCACCGGCTTCCAATGCAGCATGAGCCAGAAACATATCCAGCTCGCTCATATTCTCGCCATCTTCCTGATCGCCGATTGTGGCAACATCAAAAAGCCGCGCCGCATTAACCAGCTCTTCCAGGTTTTCTACCTTTTCCTCGCCTTTTTCTACCTTGTCCTTTTGGTACAGCTCAATCAAGCCGCTTTTTTCGACCACCAGCTTTGCCTTTTCATAAAGCTCCAGACCTTCCGCCTGTTCGGCAAACCGCTTAATCAATTCCAAAAAGCCTATCAACGCATTGGTCGCTCTTGCCGAGAGACTCCGTTG
>JBAZTN010000173.1:0-6454 GCA_041661895.1 Methylobacter sp.
AAATCAATCGCGATTTTCCTACCCGAATCAGGATCTTTTGCTAAAGCCGGCAACGCTATCCGGGCAGGGTTTATGGCGGCCTATAATCATTCGGACAGCCATTCTTATAAGCCTCGTATCCACTTTTACAACAGCGAACAGTCGACTCCGCCTGCTTTGTATAACCAGGCTGTCGCAGAAGGTGCCGACTTAATTATTGGTCCACTTAGCAAAGAACACATCCAAAGCCTTGCGGACTCGGTTACATTTACCTCGCCTGTGCTTGCTTTAAATCATATTCCAGGACTGCAAAAAGACAAGCTCTACCAGTTTGGTCTGAGCCCGATCGATGATGTTGAGCAGATCACCAGCAAAGCACAAGACGACGACCATCAGAAAGCACTGCTGTTCATCCCTGAAAATGCACAGGGCAAACGCATTGCCGATTATTTTGTAGAAAACTGGCAAAATCTCAATAATGCTATTCTGGAAACACAGACCTATAATCCAAAAGAAACTGACTTTTCATCTCCCATTAAAAAACTGCTCAACCTGGATGAAAGTGAACAACGTTACAATAAAATCCATGTGTTAATACCTTCGGCAAAATATACCCCTCGAAGACGGCAGGATGCTGATGCCCTATTTTTAAGCGCTTATAGCGCAGAGGCTCGCTCCATCAACCCCCAATTACAGTTTTATCAGGCAGGCGACATACCTGTTTATGCGATGCCCAATGTTTACGCAGGGCAAGTTAATGCATCACTGGATACTGACCTTAACAAAATAACTTTTTGCGATACCCCCTGGCTTTTCAATAAAACTTATCAGGGAGATCTCGGCATGACTGCCTTGAAAGAAACCTGGAGCCAATTTCCCAGCTCTTATTTGCGGCTCTTTGCGATGGGCATTGATGCCTACAATCTGGCCTCACGATTAAACAATCTGGAAACCAATCAATATCCTGGCGCCACCGGCAATCTATCGCTTACTCCTGACAACCGCATCAAGCGTAATCTGGTATGCGCCAAATTCATAAATGGACAGCCTGAGGTTACAGGCTTTATCCAAGGCTCAACTGAAAGCCGTGAAAACACTACCCCCACAACGGATAAAGTTAGAACGGTATTTCAGGTTGCTGATGCTATTTACTAAACTCAAAACCAAAGCAGCACACTTAGTCCGCGGAGAAAGTGCCGAAGAACAAGCCCATAATTTCCTCATCATGAAGGGACTTAAGCCGGTTTGCCGCAATTTCCGCTGCAAACAGGGCGAACTCGACTTAATAATGACCGACAATCAGACGCTGGTTATTGTTGAAGTTAGATTCCGTAAAACGGATAAATACGGCAGTGCACTCGAGAGTGTCACGCACACAAAACAATCCCGTATAATAGCGGCAACGCATATTTATTTATCTACCCAAAAAACAGACAGACCTATTCGCTTTGATGTGGTTGCCTTTTCCGGCAATGGCAACATAGACTGGATACAAAACGCTTTTTAACCCTAAAATTACTCAGCATGAGCTTACAAGACAGAATTATTAATCATTTCTCTGACAGCATACAAACCCAGCAAGATACGATGACCAGCCTCTGCGAGCTCATCGAGTTTGCCTCGCAACAACTGGTCTCAAGCCTACTTAATGATAAAAAAATATTATCCTGCGGCAATGGCGACTCCTCTGTCTGCGCCCAGTTGTTGTCATCGGCAATGCTCAACCAATACGACCGCGACCGCCCCTCATTGCCCGCCATTGCGTTGACCACAGACACGACCACCATCACCGCCATAGCCAATGACTATCATTTTGATGATATTTTTGCCAAACAACTCAGGGCCTTGGGACAGAGCGGCGATATTTTAGTCGTTTACACTGATGGCAACCATTCAGCCAATATTGCCAAAGCCGTTGCTACAGCGCACGATAAAGACATCACCGTCATCGCATTGACCGGCAATAATGGCGGCATGATTGCGCCCTTACTTCATGAAACGGATATAGAAATTCGCGTACCTTCAACTTCCAGCGCACGCATTCAGGAAGTTCATATACTGATCACCCATTGCTTTTGCGACTTAATCGACCATCAATTATTTGGCTGACATACCCTTAGACTAAGCCATGAAAAAATTTTTATTACTATTGCTGCTTATGCATAGCCTTATAATTGGCGGCTGCTCGACGATTTCAGCAAGCGACTCGGAAACCAACGGGCTGTCGTTATTGCATGACCGTCGCAGCCAAGATGCCATTTTGGCTGACGAGGCTATTGAAGCGAATGCCGACACCAAGCTGAATGATTATGATGACTTGCGCGACACATGCCACTTTAATATAACCGCTTATAACGGTGTGGTTCTTGTCACCGGCGAAGCGCCTAATGAAGAGCTCCGAAATAGAATTATTAATATCGTTCGCGTCATTCCCAATGTAAAACTGGTGCACGACAAACTGACTATTGCCAATGACGCGCAGATTACCAGCAAAGTGGAAACTGCACTGGCTCAAATACCTGAATTCAACGCATCCTGGGTAAAAGTCATTACTGAAAAAGGCACAGTTTACCTAATGGGACTTGTGCACAAAAATGAAGGTGCTGCTGCCATAGAAGCGGCCAGACACCAATCCGACGTAAAACAAATCATCACGGTTTTTGAATACATTGACTAATATGCCCCCCTTACCTGCCGATTTCTTATCTTTACTGGCTGAATCTTTTGCCGCCGAAGATATATTAACTGCACCAGAAGACTGCTGGGTTTATGGTTATGACAACAGCCGTCGTCATGTGCTGCCTCAAGCCGTGGTTTTCCCGACTACACATGAACAAGTCGTCAGCGCCGTTAACGCCTGCAACCGGTTCAAAATTGCCCTGACCGCCAGGGGGCGCGGTACCGGCACAACGGGTGCCACCACTCCCCTTAAAGGCGGCCTGATCGTGTCGCTGGAACGCATGAACAAGCTGGTCGAATTTTCTCCCGATAACCGTTACATCATCGTGGAGCCGGGCATGACAAATCAGCAGGTGCAGGACATCGTCAAGGAGAAGGGCTTTTTCTGGCCACCCGATCCAACCAGCGCCGCCTTCTGTAGCGTTGGCGGCAATCTGGCCTATAACTCCGCAGGCCCCAGGGCGGTAAAATACGGCACACCCCGGGAGAACACCCTGGGCTTGCGCGCCGTCACAGGAGCAGGCAAGGAAATCCGCGTCGGCGTCCATACCAGCAAAGGCGTGGTCGGTTATGACCTGACCCGTCTGATACTCGGCTCGGAAGGCACCCTGGCAATAATTACCCAGGCCACCTTAAAGCTGACGCCGCTGCCGGAAGCCACCAAAACGCTCAGGGCTATATACAACTCTGTTTTTGATGCCGCAAAAGCCGTTTCCGCTATCATGTCGCAGCCGGTCATTCCCTGTGCGCTGGAGTTTATCGATGGCAATGCGATCAACATGATCCGGCAATACTCAGAATCCGACCTGCCCGAACATGCGGGAGCCATGCTCATGATCGAAGTCGATGGACAAAGGGAGGGCTTGGACTCGGCGGCTGAAAAAGTGGCTGCCGCCGCCAAAAACGATGGCCTTTTGGACATCCGGCTAGCTCAGACTGATGCAGAAGTGAAAGCGCTCTGGCAAACCCGGAAAGCACTGTCTCCTGCCTTGCGCAAAGTGGCACCCAAAAAGATCAATGAAGATGTGGTGGTTCCGGTTACTAAAATGCCTGCATTAATAGCTGGACTGGGCGAGCTTTCAAAAAAATATGACCTGCCCATTATTAACTTTGGCCATGCGGGCAATGGCAATATCCACGTGAATTTATTGCTTGATCCCGATGAACCTGAGCAAGGCAAAAAGGCCCACACGTGCCTGGATGAAATCTTTTCTTTGGTGTTGACGCTAAACGGCACACTGTCCGGCGAGCATGGCGTAGGACTGGAAAAACGGGATTTTGTCGATCGGGAACTGGATGCAAATTCTTTGGAATTGATGCGCGCAATTAAACGCCAGTTTGACCCGAACGGCATACTCAATCCCGATAAAATGTTTCCGCTGGTTTGAATCCAAGAGTTAGTAAAAAAAGGACGCGATGACGATAGCCTGAAATCAAGCTCAGCTTTTTTCCAGACTGTGAATAATTTTGCCTGCCTGCAAGGTATGGGTAACTCGCCCTTTCAGGGTTTGCCCCCAAAACGGCGTATTAGCGCCCTGACTTCTCCAGTTTTCTGAATTAACCTGCCAGTCCAGTTCCGGGTCAAAAACACACACATCAGCTGAAAAACCCGGCGTTAACGCACCGCTCTTTAAGCGTAGCACTCGCGCCGGATTTGCGCTCAGTGCAGCAATACCCTGCTCAAGCGTTATGGCGTGTTGAGTTACCAGTTTGAGCATTAACGGCAACAGGGTTTCCAGCGATGACATCCCCGGTTCTGTCTCTGGAAACGCTCCCAGCTTGGCATCAATATCATGCGGCTGATGATCGGAACAGATACTATTAAGCGTACCGCTGGCCAGACCTTGTCTCAGATACTGCTTATCCGCCTCGGTGCGCAATGGCGGCAATACATGATAGGCGCTATCAAAAGGCGCCATGTCATTTTCACTCAGATGCAGTTGATGGATTGCGACATCGGCGCTGACCTTCAATCCGTACTTTTTTGCCTGATGTATCTTGATAACCGAACGCTTACAGCTTAACTGACCAAAATGTACGCGACAGCCGGTCAATTCGGCTAACTCCAGACATTGAGCCAGGGCTATGGTTTCTGCGGCTTCCGGGATACTGGGCAAACCGTAGCGGGTCGCGACTGCGCCTTCATGAGCGCAACCATTGTTACCAAGCCAATAGTCATTTGGCCTGAACATCAACAGTAAATCATGACTGGCCGCATATTCCATTGCCCGTCTTAATATCAGCAGGTTTCTCACCGGCTGATTGGCATTGCCGACTGCAATACAGCCTGCCTGCTTAAGCGACAGCATGGAGCTTAATTCCGTGCCTTCCAGTTTCTGGGTGAGTGCCGCAATAGGATAGATTTGATTATATCCGGCTTTTTCCGCCAGCTCCTTGATCAATTCTGCAACAGCTGGTGTATCAATGACTGGCTGGGTATCTGGCTGTAAACACATAGTAGTGACACCGGCACTGGCGGCAGCAACGGTTTCACTGGCAAAAGTTGCCTTACGGCTTTGCCCCGGCTCCCGCAATCGGGTGCTTAAATCTATAAAGCCGGGACAAACGATTTGATTACTGGCATTGATAACCTTATCCGGTTGAAAGCCGACTGGTTCGTTAGTCACGGATACGATTTTTCCATCGGCGATATAAACAGAGCCGATACGATCTATCTTGTTGGCTGGATCAATGATTCTTCCATGATCGATTTGTATCTGATTCATCACACTGCTCCCTTATCGCCAGGGATGGTGTGTATGTCGCAAGCCGGTAGGGAACCGGCGTGGCGATCGCCATGGATGGTGTGTATGCCGCTAAACCTGCCTGGAGCAGGTGCGGCCTGCATTGCCATCGACATGACCGCCATACGGACGGCTATGCCATTGCTGACTTGTTTGAGTATGACTGACTGCGGGCCGTCAGCCACTTTTGAGTCAATTTCCACACCCCGGTTAATCGGCCCTGGATGCATGACGATGGCATCGGGCCTGGCGATTTTAAGCTTATCTTCGGTGAGGCCGAAACATTTGAAATATTCACTTTCACTGGGCAGCAATGCCGAACTCATGCGCTCTTTTTGCAAGCGCAGCATGATGATGACATCAATATCTTTAAGACCTTCAGTCAAATTATGTGAAACGCTAACCCCTAAGGTTTCAACATAAGCCGGCAACAAGGTCTTGGGGGCAATCACCCTGACCTCCGCAGCGCCCAAGGTATTTAATGCCTGAATCTCTGAGCGAGCCACTCTGGAATGCAAAATATCGCCAATAATGGCCACCCGCAAATTGGAGAAATCTTTTTTTATCTGGCGGATGGTAAACATATCCAGCATGGCCTGCGTCGGATGAGCATGTTGGCCGTCTCCGGCATTGATAACGCTGATATGTGGCGCAGTCTGCTGGGCGATAAAGTGCGCCGCACCGCTAATCGCGTGGCGCACCACAAACATGTCGACAAACATGGCTTCCAGATTGCGTATGGTATCGAGCAGGCTTTCGCCTTTTGACGTTGCCGAGGTCGCAATGTTCATGCTTAACACATCAGCGGACAATCGTGTGGCAGCGAGTTCAAAGGTAGTTCTCGTGCGGGTACTGTTTTCAAAAAACAGATTAACAATAGTTTTGCCGCGCAACAGCGGAACTTTTTTAACCTGTTGCTCTGACATGCCGGCGAAAGACTCGGCGGTATCAAGAATTTCTGTCAATAAGCTCTTGCTCAGACCTTCAATGGTCAGAAAGTGCTTAAGCTTGCCTTCCGCATTTAATTGCAGGTTATCACTCATGATTTATGC
>JBAZTN010000174.1:0-6438 GCA_041661895.1 Methylobacter sp.
ATTGGCCGATAAAAACAAATGCGCACCGAATGCTGAAATATAACTGTAAGGAGATACACCGCTGGTAAATGCCGCACGAATAATGTTTAACTGATGATGGGCAATAGAGTTAAAAATCCGCAAACCCGTATCCGCACTATTTTGCGATAAAAGAATGATTTCAACCAGCGGATCATCGGGGCAACTATCGTTGATAGCCAGCAGCTTTTGAACTAAGGCAAAGCCATAACCCGGCGCCAGAATTTCATCCTCATGTTCTATCTGATATTGACAGAAAGCTTCCTTGCCTTGCGTTTCAAATATCGCATGCGACTCATCCAGATTAAATAAGGCTCTGGATGATACCGCCACAACAAGCTTTTGTTTTCTCATAATACCTACACAATTTTAAACATTAGCTCTATTTATCGGTTACCGAAACCGAACTCAAATTAAGCGTTTTTTTAATTCTTGCAGCATAAGAAGCCGCTTCCCCCTTATTTTTAAACCCCCCGACTCTCAGTCGATACCATGCCGTATTATTAACATCGCCGGGGACTACCTCAACTGGGACACCTTTTTGCTTGAATCCAGCCGCCTGACTTTTTGCATACCATTCCTGTTTATAGGCCGCCAACTGTACAGTCCAGCTTGAAGGTGCCAGTGCTTTAGTTGTTGGTGTTACGGGTTCCTTTTTGGCTGTTTCTATTTTGGCGATGGTTTTTTGAGCAGTTGCTGCTTTGCTCGCTGCCACTGCTTTGTCTTCAGAAGCCTCTAACACGACTGCAGATTTGACCGTATCAGCTTTCGGCTTTAGATTTTCCGATTTGGACACCTCTTTGGTTTTAGCTGCTCCAATTTTTGGTTTTGCAGTTCCCGCTTCAGACAAGGCTCCCACTTTAGCTGCTTCAGCTTTCAGTTTCAGATTTTCCGATTTGGATACCGCTTTGGTTTTAGCTGATCCAATTTTTGATTTTGCAGTTCCCGCTTCAGACACGGCTTCCACTCTAGCTGCTTCAGCTTTCAGTTTCAGATTTTCCGATTTGGATACCGCTTTGGTTTTAGCTACTTCAATTTTTGGTTTTGCAGTTCCCGCATCAGGCACGACTTTCACTTTAGCCACTTCAGTTTTCGATTTCAGAATTTCCGGTTTGGATACCGCTTCAGTATTGGCAGCTTCCGCAAGTGGTTCATCTACAACGTCTGGAGGATTATTTTCCTCCAAATCAAATGAAGACTCCGACTGCTCGTTTAACTGTTCAACAGATACATTATTGTCTTCGTCAGGGTTTTTTAAAGCCCCCTCACCTGCACCTTGCTCAAGCGTTGAAACCAAATCAATTAACTTTAGAATTTCAGTTTTTGCACCATAAGCCATCACCGCCAGCGCAACTGCTGCAA
Organism: Methylobacter sp.; assembly: GCA_041661895.1. Lineage (GTDB taxonomy): Bacteria > Pseudomonadota > Gammaproteobacteria > Methylococcales > Methylomonadaceae > Methylobacter_A. The sequence goes on from JBAZTN010000174.1 coordinate 1,381, forward strand.
TAAAAGTAACAACGCAAAATCCAAAAGCAACATAACTAAAAACCGTTGCTTTTTTGGCTTTATTTTCAGCGTCTTTTATTTGTTTTTTATATTGTTCAGCAGTAATTTCCGGCTCAGCATCAATTTGACTCAGTACCGCATTTTTAGCATCTTCTATAACAGATGCATTATTATTTGATGATGGTTTTGGTTTAATTTCAGCAGGCAACTCGTTAATAACCGAGGCCAGTCCTATTTTTTCTATCTCATCCTCCAGTGCGCCATCATCAGAAAACAAATCGGGTTCGTTAAATGCACCAGTTAACGTATCCTCTTCAATGCCTAAATCAATCCATGTGTCAGGACTTTCCTTATCAGCAATAATATCAAGATCAGGTAAAAGAAAATCATCTTCCCGAAGACCCTGGATTGCTATTTCTACTGGCTCCGCTTGCTGAGTTTGTTCTTCTTGCTTATCTGGCTCAACAGAAAAATCATCAACATTCTGCTCGACAAAAATATCACCAACTTCATCTAATTGAACAAACTCATCAATTTTGGCCAAGTCTTCATCATCGTCCAGTAGATCACTCCGGTTTTCAGCTGCATTGACAAATAAACCTGCTTGTCGATCGCCATCGAAATCCACTAAATCTGCTATAGCCTGCACAGTTTTGCTGTCGTCATCTTCCTGAATCACATTCGACTCGGCAAAATCATCTTTAATTTCACCAAAGACCGAGAAGGCATCAACATCATCACTTACCTCATCATCTGAATCAAAACCCGCATCCAAGAGCAACCTATCAATAGCATCTTCCTCATTTTGCAGATCATCCAACGGAACAAGGGATGGCTCTACTGCTTGCTCGAACTTATCATCTACCGACTGAACCCCTTCAAAAAATGCCACCGAATCTTCTGCAATCTGTTCAGACTCATCTATCTCGACCGCCTGGGTTATTTCCGGCTCTTTAATGTCGGCATCATGATCAAATTCATTGATAAGGCCGATATCATCCGCATCAAACCCAGCATCCATAAGCAATCTATCGATAGCATCTTCATCATTCTGCGACTTATTTAACCAAGCAAGGGATTCTTCCTCAGCTACGGCCTCATGCCCGTCAACAAGCACCACTGAATCTTCTATAATCTGCTCAGGTTGATCAGTATCGACTATCTGTACTATTTCTGGTTTATTAAAGCCGCCAACTTCATCCGACAGGCTTATATCACTACCAAACTCATATTTTTTTTCGTCTATTTCCTCTAAAGCATTATCTTTATCAAAACCGGTATCCCTGAGCAACCTGTCAATAGCATCTTCGTCATCCTGAAAATCATTCAACGGAATAGGGGAAGACTCCGCCTCATCCAACATTACGTCAGGATTGGCATCAAGAACCCCCAAATTTTCTATTGTTTTTTTATCTATTAAATCTGTCATATTTCCGTTCAGTAACAAGGATTAAAATAATCGCAAGGCTTAAATGTAGTACCCAACGCTTAGCAGCATTAAAATAAGTTTCATTATTTTAATATCAATAAAATTTAATGTTCATAAAGTTTCGTTCATTTGATGCTAAACTTTGAAAAAAACTTTTTAATAACAAAATGAAACTAGCCATCACTGTTTTAGGTAACGATCAGATTAATTTTATTGCAGAAATATTACCCGCTATTCGCGACTGCAACTGTAATATTTTAGAAATAAGATCATCCCGTCTTGTCCAGTCTTCTGCCGCATATCTGCTTATTCAAGGTAACTGGAATCAAATTGCCAAACTTGAAAGTACATTAGATGCTATCCAGAATCGTCTGGACATCAAAATTCATTTATTACGCCCCACTCAAAAAGACAACGGGAAAGACTGCGTTCCTTATTCATTGGAAACAATATCCCTGGATCGCGATAACATCATAGAATCCATCACGTCCTTTCTGTTTGACAGGGGAATAGAGATAGAGGAAATAACAGGTAGCAGCTACCAGGCTCCTTATGTTCAAAGCGCAGTATTCTCAACCAAACTTGTGATTTTAGTCCCTCCGCAAACCCATCTGCTGTCGCTACGTGAAGAGTTTATGGATTTCTGCGATCAATTAAATATAGATGCCATTCTTGAACCCATAAAACGATAAACTCAACAATGATAACTCCCGGCAACCCAGCACCCGATTTCGAGGCTTCATCTACCGGCGATAAAACGGTAAAACTAAGCGACTACCTGGGAAAATACCTGGTTATTTATTTTTACCCCAAAGACAACACGCCCGGCTGTACTCAGGAAGGCCAAAGTTTTCGAGATAATATCGAAAAATTCACCGCACTCAATGCCGTCATAGTAGGCGTATCCCGTGATACCGTACGCGTTCATGAAGGCTTTAAGTGCAAACAGGAATTCCCGTTTGATCTGCTTTCAGACCCGGATGAAAAACTGTGCCAGCTGTTTGACGTTATCAAAATGAAAAACATATATGGCAAGCAGGTTCGAGGCATCGAGCGCAGCACTTTTCTAATCAATCCTCAGGGCTTACTGGTTCGTGAATGGCGCAAAGTAAAAGTCAAAAGCCATTGTGAAGAAGTCCTGCAAGCCTTAAATGAACTCACAGGGAACTGACCATGAATATTCAAACAACACCGGATAAAAAACTGTTTGTCTTGGACACCAACGTGCTCATGCATGATCCAGCATCCATCTTCCGCTTCAAGGAGCATGACATTTTTATTCCGATGATAGTTCTGGAAGAACTGGACCATGCCAAAAAAGGCCTAACCGAACTAGCGCGCAATGTAAGACAGGTCAGTCGATTTCTGGATGAATTAATCCGCGACGCCAACCAGAAAACTATCAACGACGGCCTGCCGTTATCGAGTATAAAACACGGGCCGAATGCCGACACAGCTGAAAGCGGACGCTTATATTTCCAAACCAGAGCCATGACTGCACTGCTTCCGGAAAGCATGCCCGGCAACCTTCCCGATAACTCGATACTCAGTGTCGCTTTAGCGCTCACAAAAAAACTGCCTGACATCAAGGTCATACTGGTATCAAAAGATATCAACATGCGCATCAAGGCGGCCACTTTAGAGTTGCCTGCCGAAGACTACCACAACGACCAGACCCTGGATGACATTGATCTTTTATACAGCGGCGCAATGGTGCTGGAAGACGATTTCTGGACTGTACACGGCACCAAAATGGAATCATGGCAGGAAAGAAACAAGACCTTCTATAAACTGGAAGACCCCATAGTTTCCGAATGGTACCCCAACCAGTACTTGTATATAGAAGATGAATCCAATTTTGAAGCCATCGTCAGATCTTGTGACGGACAGATTGCGGTATTGGAACTAGCAAAAGATTATCGTGCGAAACACAACAATGTTTGGGGCATTACCGCTAAAAACCGGGAACAGAATTTTGCCCTCAATGTCTTGTTAGACCCTGAAATTGATTTTGTTACCCTGCTCGGCACGGCAGGTACAGGTAAAACCTTGTTGGCTCTGGCCGCAGGCCTTACCTTGACCCTGGAAAACAAAACCTACCAGGAAATCATCATGACCCGCGAAACCGTCCCGGTCGGTGAAGATATAGGTTTTCTGCCCGGTACGGAAGAAGAAAAAATGGCGCCGTGGATGGGCGCGTTAATTGATAACCTTGAACTGCTTAGCCGTAATGCAGAACACAGTGACTGGGAAAAAGGCGCAGCCAACAACATAATTATGAACCGGGTCAAAATCAGGTCGCTTAACTTTATGCGCGGACGGACATTCCTCAGTCGTTACCTGATCATTGATGAAGCTCAAAACCTGACTTCAAAACAGATGAAAACCCTGATAACCCGCGCCGGACCAGGGACAAAAATCATCTGCATCGGCAACCTGTCGCAAATAGACACGCCTTATTTAACTGCGACAACCTCCGGCTTAACCTACGTTGTAGACCGTTTTAAAACCTGGCCGCATGGGGCTCATATCACCCTGCGACGAGGCGAACGCTCACGCTTAGCAGATTACGCTTCAGATATCTTATAAGGATCAAGCGGAAAGAGTGTAGCACTGTGGACATAAAGGGCGACTTCAGTCGCCCCTGTTAATAACCAACATCCAGCCCTTTATCCCCAATCCGCGGCCAGGCGGTCAGCACGGCCTTAACAACCGTTGCTAGTGGAATGGCTAAAAACACTCCCCAAAAGCCCCACAAACCACCAAAAAACAAAATGGCGATAATAATTGCGATGGCGTGCAGATTAACCGCCTCGGAAAACAATACCGGCACTAACACAACGCCGTCCAGCGCCTGAATAATTGAGTAGGCGATAACAACGTACATAAACTCATCGCTGCCCAATCCCCACTGAAAATAGGCGACGCCCAAAACCGGAAAGGTAACCAGCGTTGCACCGATGTAGGGGATAATCACCTGCAAACCCATAAAAACAGCCAGCAGCATCGCGTAATTTAGCCCCATCACCGCGTAAGTCGCATAACTGACAACCCAGAGTATTAAAACTTCGGCAAACTTGCCGCGCACATAATTGCCGATCTGCATATCGACCTCTTCCCAGACTCGGACGGTCAAATGCATGTCTCTGGGCATAAACTGCAAAAACCAGGACACCAACATCTGTTTGTCTTTTAACAAGAAAAAGACCATCATTGGCACTAGAAACAGATAGATCATTACACTAACCAGCCCCACAACAGAAGCGGCTGAATGTGACAATACATTTTGCCCGTAAGTTAACAATTCCCTCTGCACCTCAAACATCATCTGTTGGATTTTGCTTTCTGAAATAAATTGCGGATACATTTTCGGCAAGCTCATGATCCCGGTTTGCGCCCTGTTAAGTATCTCCGGGATCTGTTGAACAAGTTCGACAGCCTGTTGTGAAACAAGCGGCAGCAAATAAAACAGCAGGAAGACCAAACAGGCCATAAACACTGAAAACACCAGATAGACAGCCGGCAGACGCGGCATCCTCATGCTTTCGGCCTTACTTATTAAGCCTTCCAGCAGATATGCCAGCACGATTGATACAAAAACCGGCATCAACAAATCGGACAATGAATAA
>JBAZTN010000175.1:0-6436 GCA_041661895.1 Methylobacter sp.
GCTCAAGCACTACCGCAGAATTGCCACACGTTATGAGAAAAAAGCCATTAATTACATGGGGATGCTGTCGTTTGCCTCGGTACTTTTATGGTTGAGATGAAACGTCAACAGAGCCTAGCATCATAGGTCTCCGGTCATTTTTATTATAAGGGCTAAATGGGGCTTAATGCAGGCATCAAAGACTCACATTCGCCTACATATTGCCAGCGTTCGAAGAAAAAATATGTCAGCTAAAGTAGAAATTCATGTAAGCATCGGCTCATGAAAACGTCCCTGTTTGATTTTGGTATAACGCCTCGTTCACGCTTTTACAGCGGCAGTTGATCTGTCGCTGATTCCGTCGATGGTTTCGACGCCGGTTTATCTGTCTTGGATGCGTCATCAGTGGCATTGATGCCAAAAAAACCAGTGATCGTTTCCCACATGGTCTTTTCAAGATCCCGCTTCGGCACATCTACTGTTGTTTCAGCTGATGGCTTGATAACGGGAACCTCGCTGGGTTTGAAATCGCCTTGCACGCCGATGAGTTGATCATTATCAAAGATTAATGAAATTCTTTTTTGCTCCGCTTCTTTCCCTTCGAGACGAGCTGAATAAAGGTAATCCCAGCGGTTTTGATGGAAAACATCGGTCAACATGGGGGAGCCCATTATGTAAATTACCTGACGTTTGCTCATGCTGGGGCGGAGTTGGTCGATCATATCTTGATCAACCATGTTGCCCTGTTGGACGTCTACGGTATAGACGCCTGGTAAATTGGTCAGGATGTAGGTGCAGGAGACGAGTGTCATGCTCGCTACGACTACAAGGATGTAGGAGGCAGAGCGGTTGCGGAATGGGCTTAAAGAAAAGAGCGGCTTTCTCATTTGAGGCTGCGGATGTGTTAAAAAATAAAATCATACATGATGTTAAAAGATTATCCTATAAATCTGTCATGCGCTTACGGCCAAAAAAAGGCTACAATGTGCAAATTCGTGTATAAAACTGTCCGCACTTAGCTTAATCGGAGATCAATGTTGGAATCCCATGATTTAAGGAATGCAGGCCTGAAGGTGACTTTGCCCAGGGTCAAGATTCTGCAAATTTTAGAAAAACAGGTTAATGAGCGTCACCTAACCGCTGAAAAGGTTTATAAAATCCTGCTGAGTGAAGATGAAGAAATCGGCTTGGCTACGGTTTATCGTGTTTTAACCCAGTTTGAAGCAGCGGGACTGGTGACTCGACATCATTTTGAAGGTGGAAACTCTGTCTTTGAACTAAGTACAGCCGATCATCATGACCATATTCTTTGTATGAAATGTGGCAAAGTGGATGAATTTTCCGATGAAGTTATTGAAGCCCGGCAAAGAGAAATCGCAGAAAAGCTGGGTTATGAATTAACCGATCACGGCCTTTATTTATACGGTTTTTGCCCTCAGTGCAGGAAATCCTGATTTTTTCTTTAACTTGTAGACTTCATGTTTAAACCTCTTATTTTTTATATCGGCCTGCGTTATACGCGGGCTAAACGTCGAACGCAGTTCATTTCCTTTATCACCTTAACTTCCGTTCTTGGCATAGCCTTGGGGGTCACGGCGCTGATTACTGTTTTGTCTGTGATGAACGGCTTTGAAGCCGAATTACGCGAGCGAATTCTCGGCATGACTTCGCATGCGACGATAACCGGAAAATACGGCCAGTTGGGAAACTGGCAGGAACTTGACCAGAAATTAAAAGGCTATCCTCATGTAGAAGGTACAGCTCCTTTTATCAATGGACAGGTCATGATTAATGCTGAGCGACGCGTAAGCGGCACTATGCTGAGTGGAATCCTGCCGGAATATGAATCCAAAGTGTCGGAAGTCGCCGATAAAATGAAGGCAGGCAAATTGTCTGACCTGATTCCCGGCGAATACGGCATTATTTTAGGCGCAGAACTGGCTAATTATCTGGGCGTTATCATGGGGGATAAAATCACCGTCATCAGCCCACAGATCAATTCGACGCCAGCCGGTATTGTGCCACGCATGCGGCGTTTTACAGTGGTCGGTATTTTTCAGGTAGGCATGTTTGAGTATGACCGTAACATGGCGATGATCCATATTCAGGATGCGGCTAAATTATTCCGCATGGACGATGCCGTTTCAGGCTTGCGCATCAAACTGGACGATTTGTTTAATGCGCCGCAAATAACCCATGGACTTGCAACGGCTTTCTATGACGATTATCAGGTTAGTGACTGGACGCTGGCGCATAACAATTTCTTCCGGGCTATCCAGACAGAAAAACGGGTCATGTTTATTATCCTTCTGCTGATAGTCGCGGTGGCGGCTTTTAATATCGTTTCCACGCTGGTTATGGTGGTCACGGATAAGCGTGGCGACATAGCCATTTTAAAGACCCAGGGACTAACATCGGGTTCGGTGATGGGTATTTTTATGGTATTAGGCGCGGTAATCGGGGTAGTCGGTACAGCGCTCGGAACGTTAGGCGGCGTGTTGCTGGCATTAAATGTTGAAACCATCGTCCCGGCGATTGAAAAACTATTTCATGTTCAGTTTATGGCTGCTGATGTGTACTACATCAGTGAATTGCCTTCCAAACTGGTCTGGTCGGATGTGTATGCAATAGCGGGCATGGCTTTTTTCCTGTCATTAATGGCGACGATTTATCCCGCCTGGCAGGCATCCAAAATAAATCCAGCGGAAGTTCTCAGATATGAATAAGCCAAGCATTTTGCAATGCAAGCAGTTGACCATGCGTTATAACCAGGGCGGACTTGATGTTGAAGTCCTCAAGGGCGTTGATTTATCTATAGCAGTTGGTGAGCGTGTGGCCATTATGGGCGCATCAGGTTCGGGCAAAAGCACGTTGTTGCATCTGTTGGGTGGTCTTGAAAAGCCCAGCGGCGGCAAGGTGGTTTTGGATGGCGTTAGTCTTAATGATGTCGGGGCAGCGAAGTTGGCCAAAGTAAGGAATAAATCCCTGGGGTTTATCTATCAGTCGCATCATCTTTTAGGAGAATTCACCGTACTGGAGAATGTGGCGATGCCTTTATTGATTGCAGGGCAATCGGTAAAACAGGCGAGTATCCGTGCGACTGAGTTATTGAAGCGGGTAGGGCTGGGGCACCGAATTGAACACAAGCCCGGTGAATTATCGGGTGGAGAAAGGCAGCGTGCGGCAGTGGCCAGGGCGTTAATCAATAAACCGTGTGTGGTATTGGCGGATGAGCCTACCGGAAATCTGGACAGCAAAACGGCTGATCAGGTTTACCAGTTAATGCTGGAATTAAATCACGAGTTGAATGTCAGCTTTCTGGTGGTGACCCATGATCATGAACTGGCAGCAAGAATGGGCAAGGTGCTGCATATGGAAGACGGAGTGATTGTCGGCTAAGTAAGGCATAGAGCCACGAACGACCGCATTCATGCTGTCCGTTCGTGGCTTATTTAAATCAGTCTAATTCGGTTTCTATATCTTCAATCTGCGTATCTAGCGCAGTAAGCCGCTTTTCCTTTCTTTTCGCCCATTTCTTCATTACATGCTGTTGCCAATAGTATTGAATGCCAAAATATCCCGCTGCGGAACTTACGATCCCCATAATAAAACAACCGATCAGAAAAGGTTGCCAGACATCACCCAGGCTGGATAGTATGTTTCCAACTGAAAATTCAGATTCCTCGGCGTTTGTTGGTTGATTCAAAAACCAAAGTCCAACTTCATAAGCAAAATAATACAGCGGCGGCATGGTGATTGGGTTGGTTATCCATACCAGGCCTACGGAAATTGGCAGATTTGCCCTGTAATAAATGGCTCCCGCAGCTGCAATGACCATTTGCATGGGAGTCGGTATCCAGGCGCAAAAAAGACCCACGGCAAAAGCCAAAGCAATAGAGCGACGATTTAAATGCCAGAGGTTAGGCTCATGCAGTCTCTCGCCAAGAAATTGAAGGTGCTTGTGTTGTTTGATTACTTCAGGATCAGGTATGAACTTGTGAATCAGTTTTTGTATAAGTTCTTTTGGCATTGTTATTTATTGTTTCAAAGTTACACTTAATTAAGTTTATCAGGTTTTTGTTAGCCTAAAAAACACCTAGGAGTTAAATGGTTGTTTCCGCCCTGTCATTTTTAGCCGGACTACTGCTGGTTCAGCAGTTGCCTGTGTTGCCAGATATTGAGTGGCTGATAGTCGGCGGTGTAGTCGCTGGCATTATTGCATGGTTGCGTTATTGGCGGTGTCTGTTTTTTGTGGCCGGTGTTCTGTGGGCGATTCTGTTTGCAATGCATAGATTGTCAGATCGGTTGCCGGAGCGATTGGAAGGCATGGATGTTCCAGTGAAGGGTTACATAGCCGACTTGCCGGAGCAGGATGAAAAACGTGCTCGTTTTGATTTTATAGTCATTGATGCTGCGCCAGGAATACCTTCTAAATTAAAATTAAACTGGTATTACCCAGATCTTGAAATCAGGGCGGGTCAGCATTGGTCTTTTGCCGTTAGGTTGAAGCGGGTGCATGGCAATATGAATCCCGGGGGCTTCGATTATGAACGCTGGCTGTTTACAGAAGGTGTGGGCGCGACAGGCTATGTGCGCCCGAATCCGCAACCTGTTTTGCTGGGGCGTGATTCGGCCTGGAGCAGCATTACTGTGTGGCGGCAGAGCATTGCTGACCAGTTAGCTCATACATTGAGCGACAGTCAGAGTCTTGCACTGATAAAGGCGCTGACTATTGGTGATGGAAACAGTATCACTCAAGAACAATGGGAGGTTTTTCGTAAAACCGGCACTACCCATCTGGTGGTCATTTCCGGTTCACATATCGGCTTGGTTGCAGGGTTGGTTTATTTTCTGGTGCTTAAATTGTGGGCGTGGACGGGATTGCTCGCCTGGTCACCACAAAAGGTTGCGGCAGTTTCTGCTTTGGCTGTCGGTGTCTTTTATTCAGGATTAGCCGGTTTTTCCGTGCCTACCCAGCGCTCTGTGGTCATGCTGTCTATTGTTATGGCCGCCATCATTCTGCAACGTAACAGTCGTCCCTTTAATACCTTGGCCATCGCCATGTTCGCGGTGTTGATGCTGGATCCGTTAGCCGTTTTATCGGCAGGATTTTGGCTTTCATTTCTGGCCGTGAGTTTGATTGTTTACTCCGTTTCCGGGCGCTTAGGCAAGCTGGGGTATTTTTGGGGAACCATAAAAGTAAACTGGGCCACTTCGGTGGGTTTGTCGCCCCTGCTATTGATGTTTTTTCAGCAGGTTTCATTGATTGCGCCACTGGCTAATTTGGTCGCCGTGCCGGTCATCAGTCTTCTGGTTGTGCCGTTGTCACTGCTGTCTGTCATAATAATGTTCATTTCGCCGCTGTTGGCGGGTAAGCTGTTCTTTGTGGTTGATTATGCGTTGCAAGTGCTATGGTGGCTATTAGTTCATCTGGCGGAAATCCCTCTGGCGTCGATAACTCATGCACAGCCTTCGTATTGGGCATTGCTTTTCGCCGTACCGGGCATTTTACTGTTGCTTGCTCCCGTCGGCATTCCTGCGCGATGGCTGAGTCTGGTGATGTTTTTGCCGCTGGTGTTTACGGATGCTAAGCGCCCCGAACCCGGTGGCATCACTATGATCCTGCTGGATGTCGGGCAGGGCTTATCAGCTGTCGTACAAACTGCTAATCATCTGCTGGTTTATGATACAGGCGCGAAATTTTCTGCTCAAAGCGATGCAGGGCAGAGTATTCTGCTGCCTTTTTTACGGGTGCAGGGTGTCGATAAAATCGATACCTTAATCATCAGTCATGGCGATAACGACCATATCGGCGGCGCTGCATCATTAATACGGGGCATATCCACCGGTAAAGTGCTGACTAGCGTTCCGCAGAAGTTAATCGAGCATTCGCCGATCAAGTGTACAGTCGGGCAATCTTGGCTATGGGATGGAGTCAGGTTTGACATGCTGGCTCCACAGCATGGATTTGTCTCAGAAAACAACAATTCCTGTGTGCTGAAAATCCAGTCTGGACATGGCACGGTATTGTTGACTGGCGACATAGAGGCCTCGGCAGAATCCTGGTTGGTTGAGACCTACGGCGAGGGCTTAAAAGCCGATGTATTAATCGCCCCGCATCATGGTAGCAGGACGTCATCAACAACAACGTTCCTGCAAGCCATACAGCCTGACTATGTGTTGATTCCGGCGGGTTATCGGAACCAATTCGGCCATCCGCATAAGGATGTTCTGGCGCGCTATCAACAAATAGATGCCAAATGGTTAAACAGCGTTGACGGCGGAGCGATTACTGTTAACTTTAAAAACAACGCTTATGCAGTGTGGGCTATTCGGGACGCAGAAAGTAAATATTGGAATTTTAAGTAATTACCAACTGCTTTACTCTGTAATTAAATAGGACTAAAATAGTCCTCAATTATTGGAGGCAGTTTAAATATGTTGCGGCTGAGTAAAT
>JBAZTN010000176.1:0-6423 GCA_041661895.1 Methylobacter sp.
GACCTGCAGTATCAACAACGCGTTGTTTTCCTGTATAAAAAGGATGGCATGCAGAACAAACCTCAACCTGCAAATCCTTACCTATTACAGAACCTGTCTCAAATTTATTGCCGCAACCACAAGTCACGGTAATTTGCTTATATTCTGGATGAATTTCTGGTTTCATATCACTATCACATTACCCACAAGCGGGCTACTTACTTATTAAAGAACCCCGTATAATACGTATTTCATAAAAAATTCGCAACTCAAATTATATTTATGCGTATTATTACTTTAAATGCAAATGGCATACGCGCCGCAGAACGCAAAGGTTTCTTTATTTGGATGCAGCAGCAGAATGCTGACATTATTTGTATACAGGAAACTAAGGCCCAGCTACACCAACTTAATTCCAATCCATTTTGCCCCAAGGACTACCATTGCTTCTATCATGATGCTGATAAAAAAGGCTATAGCGGGGTCGCTTTATATTGCCGAAAACAACCAGATAAAATTATTAGCGGTTTAGGCTGGCAAGATATCGATTCCGAAGGGCGCTTTATTGAGGCTCAATTTGGCAACCTAAGCATCATCTCGCTTTATTTACCCTCTGGCACTTCTGGGGAAGAACGCCAAGCTTTCAAGTTTAAATTTTTGGATCGCTTCACACCCTATTTACATGAATGCTCAGAGAATGGTCGTGACTATGTAATCTGCGGCGACTGGAACATTGCTCACAAAGAAATCGACTTGAAAAACTGGCGCGGGAATCAAAAAAACTCAGGTTTTTTGCCGGAAGAAAGGGCTTGGCTGGATCGATTATTTGCTGATGATCATTGGTTGGATGCATTCAGGCTTCTTAATCAGGAAGCTGAACAGTACACCTGGTGGTCAAACAGAGGCCAAGCCTGGACAAAAAACGTCGGCTGGCGCATCGACTACCAAATAATCAGCCCCGCCCTCAAACATAAGGTTGTTGCGACATCCATATATAAGGATGAGCGCTTTTCCGACCATGCTCCGCTTATTATGGATTATGACTATACGCTTTAGATCGGCGTTGATGGTGCATCAATAAAAATACCAGTACTATTGCTGGCAAACCTACTGTTGATGCATAAATAAAAAAAACTGCGTAACCATAACTATCCACGACGATCCCTGAAAATCCACCCAGCAATTGAGCGGGCAAGGTCATCAAGGAACTGAACAGCGCATATTGCGTAGCGGTATAGGCGGTACTGGTTAAACTGGAAAGGTAAGCAATAAAAACTGATGTCGCTATACCTCCACTTAAGTTATCAGCGCTTACTACACCAGCTAACAACAATAAACTCGGTTCACTCACCGCCAAAACAGCAAACAACAGATTGGTTACAGCCACCATAACCGCACCCAACAGCAAAGGACGCATAATCCCGTACCTGACAACTAGCACACCACCCAAACCAGCGCCAGCTATAGTCATAAAAAAACCAAAAATCTTGGTGACCTCAGCAATCTCTTTTTTACTGAAGCCCAAATCAAGATAAAACGGATTTGCCATAACACCCATGGTGATATCGCTCATTTTATAGACCGCGATAAGCATCAAGATCAATAGACCAAACCTGCCATTACGACTAAAGAATTCCACGAACGGACTCAATACCGCACCTGTGAAATTTGCCAATAAACGCCGCCAGATATTCTGATTTGTTACTGCACCACTCGCCCCCAACCGCACTTCATTGACGCACCCATGCTCAGGCTCTTTAAGACAAATAGTTGTCACCAGACCAACAAGCATAGCGGTAGCCATAACAAAGTAAGCCAACTTCCAACTGGAATAATCCGCAATATAAAAAGCGCCGGCTCCGGCCACCAGCAAGGCAATCCGATAGCCCAACACATAAGTTGCTGCCATAGCCCCTTGATACTCAGGATCAACCGATTCAATACGATAAGCGTCAATAACAACATCCTGCGTAGCCGAACAAAATGCCACCCATACCGCAAAGAGGGCGATCTGCTGTATTTGGGTATGCGAATCCGAACTTCCCATACCAACCAGACCAGCCGCAATTCCCAGTTGCGCAAGCAGCATCCAACTGCGTCTCTTACCCAATAATCCAGTCAAGAAAGGCAGCGGCAGTCTGTCAATAACGGGAGCCCAAAAAATTTTTATTGAATAGGTCACGCCGACCCAACTAAAGAAGCCTATGACAGATCTTTCCACACCCTCATCCCGTAACCAGGCCGATAATGTAGAAAAAACCAATAAGAAAGGAAGTCCTGCGGAAAAACCAAGAAATATCATGCTCCGCACACGCGGCTGAACATAAATTGAAAAGGCCGATCGCCAGCTTTTTTTAGCAGCCATCGACCTTACCAAACAAACGCGACTGTATGAATACAGAAGATAAAGCAACGCAGGAGCAGTTGCCGAACGCCGCACACAGAGTGCGGCGCACATTTAAAATATCAACCATTAATCAGATAATGGGTAACAATACTCGCTGCATAACCCGCAGCAATTGCAGGCGTCCATTTTAAGTGGCTGAAAAATGTGTACTTATGGTTGGACTGCCCCATTAAGGCCACCCCAGCAGCAGAACCCACTGACAACAATGAGCCGCCGACACCGGCAGTTAACGTCACCAATAACCACTGATACAAGTCCATATCCAGGTTCATATTCAACACCGCAAACATAACAGGAATGTTATCAACAATCGCCGAAATCACACCCACTAAAATGTTAGCTGTAGTCGCGCCTAAGCCGTCGTACATTGCACCGGAAAGCAGCTCAAGATAACCGATATAGCCTAAGCCACCGACCGCAAATACCACGCCGAAGAAAAACAACAAGGTATCCCATTCCGCATGACGCACTTTGTCGAAAATATCAAATTTATCATCACCTTCAATGCTATAGACTGTTTTTAAACGATAGCCATAAAGCATCAATACAGAAAGACCAACCATCATACCCATAAATGGTGGCAAATGCAGGACTTGTTTAAAACTTACTGCAGCAGCAATAGTCAAAAGAAACATGACACAAATTTGAATTGCTCCCGGCTTTAACTGCACCGCAACCTCACTTGAGGCTTTAGGTTGCTCATTCGGCACAGCAAAGTACATTACCGCCGCTGGTACTGCGTAATTGACTAGCGATGGAACAAAGAGTTTAAAGAAGTCAAAAAACTCTGCGTACTCCGCCTGCCAAACCATTAAGGTTGTAATATCGCCAAAAGGGCAAAACGCACCACCCGCATTCGCAGCAATTACCAGATTAACGAAACCAATACTGACAAATTTCTCATTGTCTGCACCTACCGCCATTACAACCGCGCCGACCAGCAGAGCCGCCGTCAAATTATCAGCCACGGAGGACAAGAAGAAAGTAATGATGCCGGTAATCACAAACAATTGACGGTAGCCAAACTGCTTTCTTACCAGCCATGATCTCAACGCTTCAAACACATTACGCTCAGCCATTGAGTTGATGTAAGTCATGGCAACCAGCAAGAACAACATCAGCTCTGCATATTCTTTCAAATTATATTCAAAAGCTTCATGCATTTCTTCGGTTGTAACGCCTGCCTGAGTAGCCAGGATAGCGGCGTGCGCCCAAATAATACCCGCGGCAAGAATGACCGGCTTGGACTTACTCAGGTGAGTAAACTCTTCAGCCATTACAAAACCATAGGCAATAATAAAAACAAGCACGGTATAAATACCCCGCTCTGTTCCCGTCAAACCAAGGCTTTCAAAACCACCCGCCATTGCCACATCAGGCAATAACAAAGCAGATAACAAGATGAATAAAAACCGTACCAAAATAACCCCCTTCCTTTGTTTTATAATGAATTAAATAACTGCGCTATAATTTCAACCAGCAATGTTATCACCATATAATAACCTTTGTCATTTTATGACCCACAGTATATTATTATCGGTCATATCTAATGGCCTAAACAGGCACTAAGCGCTCATTTATGTATCAATATAACAACAACGATCAAACACTTATTGAAGAACGCGTAGCTCAATTTAGAAGGCAAACCGAAAGCTTTTTAAAAGGTGAAATTTCAGACGACCAATTTCGCGCATTGCGATTGATGAACGGACTCTACGTACAAACTCATGCTCCAATGTTGCGGATCGCTGGTCCCTACGGCCTGCTTAATTCCAAGCAGCTCCGGAAACTGGCTCACATTGCCCGCACCTACGACAAAAACTACTGCCATTTCACTACCCGCCAGAATATCCAGTTTAACTGGCCTCAGCTGGAAAGAGTTCCCGACATTCTTGAGGAATTGGCCAGCGTTCAAATGCACGCCATTCAAACCAGCGGCAATTGCCTTAGAAACACCTCATCCGATCACTTAGCTGGTGTTTGTATTGATGAAATTGAAGATCCACGCCCTTATTGCGAGATCATCCGGCAATGGACTACCCTACATCCTGAATTCGCCTACTTGCCGCGCAAATTCAAGATCGCAGTCAGCGGCGCAAAACATGATCGCGCAGCCACCCAATTTCATGACATCGGCTTGCATCTGGTTAAAAATGATGCAGGAGAAATTGGCTTTAAAGTGCTCGTAGGCGGCGGCTTGGGACGCACACCGATTATCGGTCAAGTCATCAGACCCTATCTGGAAAAGAAGCATCTGCTGTCTTATCTGGAAGCCATACTGCGGATTTACAACCTGTTCGGACGTCGCGACAACAAATACAAAGCGCGCATTAAAATTCTGGTCAAAGAATCCGGCATGGAGAAATTCGCCGAACTGGTTGAAAAAGAATGGCTGCTGATCCGGGATGAGCTGGAGCTGGGCTCTGATCGCATTGAAACCATGAAAGCCTATTTTGCACCGCCCGCTTATCAAGCAGACGCCGCGCAAGACGCCAGCTTTGCGCAACACCAGCTCGACAACAAAGCGTTTGCCACCTGGGTCAAATACAACACTGCCGATCATAAAGTGCCAGGCTATCGCGCCGGATTCATCTCGTTAAAAGCGCCGGATTCACCCCCGGGCGACATGACCGATACACAGCTTGACGCTGTCGCTGACTTAGCCGATCAATACAGTTTTGGCGAGATCAGAAGCACACATCGGCAAAACCTGATTTTTGCCGACGTCAAACAAGCGGATCTGTTCGCGCTGTGGCAACAGCTCGACGCACTGAAACTGGCCACACCCAATATCGGCACTGCGACCGATATGATTTGCTGTCCCGGCCTCGATTTTTGCTCTCTCGCCAATGCCAGCTCGATTGGCATTGCCAAGGAAATCAACGAAGCGCTTGATGATATCGACTATCTCCACGACATAGGCGATGTAAAAATCAACATGTCTGGCTGCATGAACGGCTGCGCGCATCAAAGCGTAGGCCATATCGGCATACTCGGCGTCGATAAAAAAGGCGCTGAATGGTACCAGCTGACCTTGGGCGGCTCCTCTGAAAACGAGGCGGCTATCGGCGAACGACTGGGGCCTGCTGTTGCCAAAGACCAAGTAACCAAAGCAATCACTACCATTCTCGATGTTTATATCAAGCAACGTCAGGATGATGAATCATTTCTGGACATGGTAAAACGTGTCGGAATTACCCCATTCAAAGAGCAAGTCTATGCAGATAATTAAAGACAAACAGATTGTTGATGACTCCTGGAGCTTTGTCCCGGATGATGCTGAACTGAAAGATAGCGACATGAGCGTTTCATTAGCTCGCTGGAAAAAAGACAAGCAACAATTGCTTAAGTCTAACGGAAAGATAGGTGTTAGAATCGGCCCCGCCGATTCAGTTGAAGAAATCGCCGCTGACCTGAAAGACATTCAACTCATTGAACTTGATTTCCCGGGCTTTGGTGATGGGCGCATCTTTTCTCACGCATGGCTGCTAAGAGGCCGCTATAAATATCAAGGCGAGATCAGGGCAACAGGCCACTTCATGCGCGACCAGGTATTTTACTTGTCGCGCGTCGGCGTTAATGCATTTAGTCTTGAGAAAACCGAAGACCTGCCTATAGCGCTATCGACCTTGAATGACTTTACCGTCAACTATCAAAAATCAATCTGTTAGTAAGCAATTCATAAACAAGGTGTTGCATTTTCATGCACACCTTGTCCCCTTTCCCGCCTTACTTTCAATTCCAGCTAAAAATAAACAATCTATCTATCCATCTATCTATCTATCTATCTATCTATCTATCTATCTTCCTGCTATTTTTCTTCCTGTCGACTAAGAAGCTGTTTAAAAACCTAACAAATTCCGCGTAAAAGACGATGTACCTCGGTAATTTTGATAAATACTTCGGCCGTATCGGGGAGTCGCTATTTTTGCGAAAGCTTTTTTGGGCATCCCTGCCCAACAAGCAGCAAAAAACACACGACCGCTAATGCCTGCGGCTGCCCCAGCCGTCCTGCGTCTCTCGTTCGCCACCCAACA
>JBAZTN010000177.1:0-6379 GCA_041661895.1 Methylobacter sp.
TCCGTCAACCAGACGATGATCATAGGATAAAGCCAGATACATGATCGGCCTGATGACGATTTGGCCGTTTTCAACAACAGGCCGTTCCTTGATGGCATGCATACCCAATATGGCGCACTGGGGCGGGTTGAGTATCGGGGTGGACAGCATGGAGCCAAAAATACCGCCGTTGGTAATGGTAAATGTGCCGCCTTTTAAGTCGTCATAGCTCAATGTGCCCGTGCGGGTTTTTTCTCCGAAATCAACAATGCTTTGTTCGATACCGGCAAAGTCGAGCTGATCGGCATCGCGTATGACCGGCACAATCAGCCCGCGCTCCGTACTGACCGCAATGCCTATGTCGTAGTAGCCATGATAGATGATGTCGTTATCATCAATTGAAGCGTTGATAACCGGAAAACGTTTTAAGGCTTCGATAGAGGCTTTAACAAAAAAGGACATAAAGCCCAGTTTGACATGGTGTTTTTGTTCGAACCGGCCTTTGTACTGGTTACGAAGATCAATGACATTCTGCATGTTGACTTCATTGAAGGTGGTCAACATTGCCGCGTTCTGCTGAGCCTGTAGCAGGCGTTCGGCAACTTTTGCCCTTAATCGGGTCATGGGTATGCGCTGTTCCGGGCGCAGATTTGAAATCCCCGTGCCTCCGGTTTCCCCCTTTGCCAAAGTGGGGCTGAGGGGGATTTCGGTTGTTTTGACAGCAGGCTGCGGGACTTCGGCTGCAGGAACTATGATCTGAGCCTCCTGCAGGGCTTTTTTATGAAGATAATCCAACACATCGGTTTTAGTGAGGCGGCCGTCTTTACCGCTGCCTTTTATAGCTGAGGGATCAAGAGCATTCTCGGCAATTAACCGACGCACTGATGGACTTAACGGCATCTCTGTTTCATCGTCCTCAGGCGTGCTGGCGCTGTCGGTTTTTGGCTGTTCCTGTACGGCTTGAGGTTCCAGTATTGCCAGCACATCACCGCCTACAACAAGTGAACCGTCTTTTTTGAGTATTTGGCTGAGTATGCCCGATTCAGGCGCGGGGACTTCAAGAACCACTTTGTCCGTTTCAAGGTCAACGAGGTTTTCGTTTTTAATCACGGTATCACCGGCTTGTTTATGCCAGGTAATCAGCGTTGCATCAGAAACTGATTCGGGTAGGTTGGGGACTAAGACTTCAATGCTCATGTTATTTTCCTGAAGGTTTGCCGTAAAGAGCCGATTGAACGACAGCTTTTTGTTGTTCTATATGGACGCGAAAATTGCCCACAGCGGGAGCTGCAGAAGCCTCACGGCCAGCATAAGTCATGCTGATTTTGGGGTCTAGGTTATCGCTAAAGTGATGCCTGGATTGATACCAGGCACCCTGGTTTTGGGGCTCTTCCTGACACCAGATAAACTCTTTGAGATTTGGGTATCTGCCGACTTCCGCTTTAAACAACTTATCGGGGAAAGGGTAGAGTTGCTCTATACGGGCAATAGCGACGTGTTTAATGTCATCCTGACGGCGTGCTTCCAGAAGATCGTAATAGACCTTGCCAGCACACATAACCAGACGAGTCGCTTTTTTGGGGTTGATATTGTCCTGTTCGCCTATGACAGGCTGGAAGTGTCCGGTAGTCAGGTCTTCAAGCGAGGAAACCGCAAGCTTATGCCTCAGTAAACTTTTAGGGCTCATGACTATCAGAGGTTTTCGATATTGTCTCAGCAGCTGGCGGCGAAGCAGGTGAAATATTTGTGCGGGGGTGGTCGGGCTGCAAACCTGGATGTTATGTTCGGCGCAGAGTTGCAGATAGCGCTCCAGTCGGGCAGAAGAGTGCTCAGGTCCCTGGCCTTCAAAGCCGTGCGGCAACAACATGACCAGACCGCACATACGTCCCCATTTGGTTTCGCCTGAACTGATAAATTGGTCGATAACCACTTGTGCGCCATTGGCAAAATCACCGAATTGCGCTTCCCAGATGACCAGGGTACATGGCGTAGTCGTGCTGTAGCCGTATTCGAAACCCAGCACGCCGGCTTCGGAAAGCAGGGAATCGAAAATCTGCACGCGGCCCTGATCCTTGTCCAGATGTTTAAGCGGCGTATAGGTTGTATTCTTCAGTTGATTATGCAAAACAGCATGACGATGCACAAAAGTACCGCGACCCACATCTTGCCCGGTCAGGCGAACATGGTGTTTTTCCATCAGCAGCGTCGCATAGGCCATGTTTTCGGCAAAGCCCCAGTCTAAAGGCATGGCTCCAGCCGCCATTTTACGGCGGTTATCCATGACTTTGGCGACTCTTGGGTGTAATTCAAAACCGGCTGGCAGCCGCTGCATTCTGTCGTTACAAAAACGCAAGTGATCCATCGACACGGAGGTGTTGCAGGCGGTATCCCAGCTTTTATTAAGGTACTGATTCCATAGAGCGCTGTACGAGTAGGCGCTATTGGCTAAAACCGGCCTTGAAACCACTTTACCGGCTTCGAGCAATTTTTGGTAATCCTGTACCATGTCTACAGCTTGATCGGCTGTAATAAGTCCCTCGCTGATAAGCTTTTCGGCATAAATTGTCCGTGTGGTTTTGAGCTTGCGGATTTTTTTGTACATCAATGGCTGGGTGGCTGCCGGTTCATCGGCTTCGTTATGTCCCAAGCGGCGATAGCAAATAAGATCTAAGACGACATCTTTATGGAATGTCATCCGGTAATCCATCGCCAGTTTGGTAACAAAAATAACAGCCTCCGGGTCATCTCCATTAACATGAAAAACCGGCGCCTGGATCATGCTGGCAACATCAGTGCAATTAAGGGTTGAGCGGGCATCCAGCGGGTTGCTGGTGGTAAAGCCAATCTGATTGTTGATAACGATATGAACGGTTCCGCCGGTGTAAAAAGCGCGGGTCTGAGACATGTTCAGGGTTTCCATGATGATGCCTTGGCCGGAAAAGGCAGCATCACCGTGGATTAATACTGGAATAACCGCATTGATGTCATTCCCTCCCGCTCTGTCCTGCCGAGCCCTTACCGAGCCTTCAACAACCGGGTTTATGATTTCCAGATGAGAGGGGTTGAAAGCCAGTGTTAAATGAACTGAGCCGTTTGGAGTGGCAATATCGGATGAAAATCCCATGTGATATTTTACGTCACCGGTGCTCACACCTGGAGAAAGCGGAGATGTGCCGGCAAATTCATTAAACAGGCTGGAAGGACTTTTACCCAAAATGTTTACCAGCACATTCAATCGGCCTCGATGCGCCATGCCGATTACAATTTCCTTCACACCTTTTTCTCCAAACCCCTGGGTTAATTCATCCAGGATTGGAATCAGTGATTCGCCGCCCTCCAGAGAGAAGCGTTTTTGGCCAACAAATTTATTGTGCAAATGGCTTTCTATACCTTCAGCCGCTGTCAGCAGCTTTAGTATCCAGCGTTTTTTATCAGGCTCTATGGTCAGGCTGGCTTTAGTGCTTTCCAGACGGTTTATTATCCAGCGCCTGGTGGTGGTATCGACGATATGCATGTACTCAGAGCCGATACTGCCGCAGTAGATTTCTTTAAGGCTGGCGATAATGTCCCGCAAAGGCAAGCGGTCAACGCCATAAAGCGTGCCTGTATCGAAGAGGGTATCCATATCCGGCTCAGAAAGGCCGTAATAAGCAGGGTCCAAATCAGGCGGTGGCGGTAACGTTTTTCCCAGCGGATTATTGCGGGCAATTTGATGTCCGCGAACACGGTAATGATTAATAAGCCGGGAAACAGCCGATTGTTTTTTTACGCTTTCTTCTGTAAAACCCTGTAATTCCGCCAACCGGCCTTGGGATTTAATCGCAAGTTGCGCAAAGCGTGCGACGACAGGGCTGTGAGGAGTCTCATAATCGGCGCCATTGTGAATTTCACTGAATTGCTTTTGCCAGCTAGGGTCAACAGATTCAGGGTCTTCCAGATATCGTTCATATAGGTTTTCGATGAAGCTGGCGTTACTGCCATAAAGGGAAGAAGAGTCTTGAAAAAGTTTAAGCAGTTCACTCATTAGGGATGTCCAATTTATTCTGCACGGATTTTATCTTTATATTAGGACTGAAGTGGTATATTAACAAGGTTTACGGGTTGTCAGACTAAAGTGTGGCATGTTAGCTGAAAAACAACCATGATGTTTCATCTGAGTGTGGTTAATAAGATTTTATGACAGACAAAAAAAATATTGTAATCAAAGTTAAATATCCTGCATCGGGAAGAGCAACAGAGGATTACGTTCCGGCTCCTCAAATAATAACAGAATGGAATGTTAAAAGGATATTGCTTGCCGTCGGCGTAATTGTTCTGATTTTAGTAGCGTTGGTTTATTTTATTGGTAAGGACACCCAAGACACTGATTTAGGTAATTCCTCGGTGTCGCCTGAAGCCATAGTGAATACTCCAGAAAAACAGGAAGTACCTCAGGAAATAACAATAATACAGCCAGTAGTTGATGGGGCTAGTAATTCGGTTAAACCAAAAACTGAGGTTAAACCGAAAAAGGAAAAAACTGACGCTATTAAAGTTAAGAATGATGCAAAAAAAAATCCAAATCATAAACTCATAAAAGAGCCCATGCAAACTAAGGTTAATAATGTACGCAGAGCATTGTTAACTTATAAGATTAATAATAAAGAGCCTGTAGGCGAAGTGGCGGGGACTGTAAACGTTAGTCAAAAAAAGCCGACACTGGTTTATTATTATACTGAATTAAGGAAAATGAATAACCGAAAGGTTTATCATGAATGGTTGAAAAATGGCGCGGTTGTTTCGAGGCAGGAAATGATCCTATCGGCCGATAGATGGCGCACATCAAGTCACAAGTTATTGGCTGATAATGACCTGGGTAACTGGGCCGTAAGACTGGTTGACGAAGATGGTCAGCTATTAAATGAGAAAACATTTAAGGTTAATTTGATTAAGTAATACTATTAACCTCTATATAATAGTTTGAGAAATTGTTGTTATTTATTATTACAGGATGATATTGTGATTCAATATTTTTCATTTTATTAGGTGGGGGGTTAAAAATGACTGAGTATCAAAATCTTTCTGAAAAGGAATTGCAGGCTGTTATTGAAAATGCAGAAAAAGCATTAAAAAACAAACTGGATAATAAGCGTAAAGCAGTTCTAGCGCAGATTAGAGAATTAGCAGCATCAATTGATGTTCATGTAGAAATTCATGAAACTGATAAAAAGTCTGTTCGTAAAGGCGTAAAAGTAGCTGTTAAATATCGTGACCCTAAGGATCACGAAAAAACATGGACAGGTCGAGGGGTAACACCCAAATGGATGCGAGAATTATTAGATGCTGGACACGATCGCTCTGAATTTGAAGTTTAAATTTTCATAATGACAAGGATGAACTATCCATAAGCACTAAAGCAAGCATTGCTTGGTTTATTGGATAATTCACACCGAGTGCCGCTAGAAACTCAACACAAATATTTCTCAAAGTTCGGTGAACAGTAGTTTTACCGAACTTTAGCGATTCATCAGTTAATAGATAATCTTTTTATCTTTCAGCGCGCTGTATATATCATCAATAGAGAGTTTGTCGGTATCAAAATCAATATCGACTAAATCAGCGCTGCCGTTTACGCAGATACAAATCAATCCGGCATTCTTGATGGCTTTTATTAATGATATATCCTGAGTTTCCAGGATGGTTGTTGCATGGCCAGTATCAAATAGTTTTCTTTCCAGTTGATAAGCGATTTCATTGCTGGGTAATCCAGATAATGAAATGGCTGTGGCCGTCTGGCTAAACCTTGCAGCACGCTCATCTGCGCTGACGGGTTGCTGGATTTCTTCCTCTGTACCGCCGGTAATCATGCCCGCGCCGACTGTGCCGTTGGTCAGGCGGTCGATGATAATGAATGCGCCGGTGCCTTTGTGGGTTTTATAAGGATCAAAAACCACCGGCGCATTGACTGAAACCGTGCATGAACCAATTTCATTCAGTTTTAATTCGCTGGCATCATGGTGTTCCAGGGTATTCACATCGATTCTATGGTGAATCATGGAGATAGAACCGGAAACGCTGCGTGTTGCCAGTTTGATGATGTATTGACGTCCTGGTACCAGGGCATTCTCGGCCATCCAGACGATGTTGGCTTTAAACTTGTCAGAAACAGTTGCCGGTGATTGCTCCGTGCCGATAATCATATCGCCACGGCTGATATCAATCTCATCTTCCAGCGTTAAGGTAACCGCCATGGGTGAAAACGCCTGTTCCAGCTCACCGTCATACGTCACGATAGCTTTGATTTTGCTGCTTTTACCGGAGGGCAGTGCAGTGATTCGATCGCCCTTGTGGAAAATTCCGGAAGCCACCGTGCCGCAAAAGCCACGAAAATTAAGGTTGGGGCGGTTAACATACTGTACCG
>JBAZTN010000178.1:0-6361 GCA_041661895.1 Methylobacter sp.
ACGGCAAATCAAAACCTTCACGGGTGCCGTCCCTGTCCATGCTGGTCAGCAAGATTTCCCCCGCTCCGTAGTCGACCATTTTTTTCGCCCAGGCTATCGCATCGATGCCGGTCGGCTTGCGGCCGCCGTGGGTGAAAATCTCCCACCGGCTGGTTTCGCCGGGGAGGCTGGTTTTTTTTGCGTCGATGGCGACCACGATGCATTGCGAGCCGAAACGCTGCGCCGCCTCGCGGACAAACTCAGGATTTGAAACCGCCGCGCTGTTAATGCCGACTTTATCGGCGCCCGCGTTCAGCATGCGGCGAATATCTTCCAAGGTCCTGATGCCGCCGCCGACCGTCAGCGGGATAAAAACCTCGCTGGCGACCTGCTCGACGACATGGGCAATGGTGTCCCGATTATCGTGCGTGGCGGTAATATCCAGGAACGTGATTTCATCCGCGCCTTCGCGGTCATAGCGTCTGGCGATTTCTACCGGGTCGCCGGCGTCACGAATGTCGACAAATTTTACGCCTTTAACGACGCGGCCGTTATCGACATCCAGACAGGGGATAATGCGTTTGGCTAAGCTCATGGTTACTCAAATGATTCTGCTAATTTTTCGGCTTCTTCAAAATCCAGCGTGCCTTCGTAAATCGCCCGGCCGGTGATCGCGCCCATAATGCCGTCGCCTGCGACAGCGCCCAGGGCTTTGATGTCATCCATATTGGTGATGCCGCCGGAAGCGATAACCGGAATCCGAATCGCGCGCGCCAGTCTCGCAGTGGCTTCGACATTGACGCCGGACATCATGCCGTCCCTGGAAATATCGGTATAGATAATGGCCTCGACACCGTATTCCTCAAAATGCCGGGCCATATCGATCACATCGTGTTTGGACAGTTTGGACCAGCCGTCAATAGCCACCTTGCCGTCTTTTGCATCCAGCCCGACGATGATGTGGCGAGGATATTCCAGCGCCATATCCCTGACAAAATGCGGCTCGTTAACCGCCTTGGTGCCGATAATGACGTACTCCACGCCGGCGTTAAGATAAGCCTGGATCGTTTCTTCATCGCGAATGCCGCCGCCTATCTGCACAGGTACATCGGGGTAGGCTTCGACGATGGCGTGAATCACGTCGGCATTTTTTGGTTTTCCGGCAAACGCGCCATCCAGGTCAACCAAATGGATTCTTTTTGCGCCCGCGGCAACCCATTTGCCTGCTACGGCGACAGGGTCATCGGAAAAAACCGTATTATCATCCATGCGTCCCTGACGCAAACGAACACATTTTCCCTCTTTTAAATCGATTGCAGGTATTAACAACATAAACAGTGAGTCCTCAATGGCGTGTAATCAGTCAAAAGTAACTAGGCTTGTCCATCCCAATGCAAAAAATTTTTCAGTAGTTGCATACCAACCGCCTGACTTTTTTCGGGGTGAAATTGTACGGCAAAAACATTATCTTGCGCTAAAGCGCAGGTAAATGCATCAGGATATTGCGTAGTCGCCGCCGTCACGGCCGCATCATCAGGTTGAGCATAATAACTATGCACAAAATAAAAACGGCTGTCTTGTGGAATATTGGCCCATAGCGGGTGTTGTTGCGCCTGATGGACTTGATTCCAGCCCATGTGAGGAATTTTGAGGATATTTCCAGCGCTATCTTTTAAAGATTCTGGAAAATGCACGACGTGCCCTGCAAAAACATTTAAACATTCCGTGCCGCCATTTTCTTCACTATCCGTCAATAAAGCTTGCATACCTAAGCAAATACCGAGCATAGGTTTGGTTTTAGCAACTTGCTGGATAACTGCAGACAAACCCGATTGATTGAGCGCCTGCATACAATCCCGTATCGCACCGACTCCGGGAAAAACTACCCGGTCAGCGCGAAGAATCGAATCAGCATCGGAAACACAAACAACATCCACTTCTGGAGCAGCATGCTGCAGAGCTTTTACAATCGAATGCAGATTACCCATTCCGTAATCAATAACAGCAACAGAGGACATAAACTTTATAGAGTGAGTTAGAGGCTGCCTTTGGTTGACGGCATCATGCCCGCCATTCTCGGATCAGCCGTGACAGCCATGCGTATTGCACGCCCCATAGCTTTAAAAATAGTTTCGGCAACATGATGGGCATTTGCACCCTTCAAACTATCGATATGTAAAGTGACGCCAGCATGATTAACAAATCCCTGGAAAAACTCACGGAATAGATCAACATCAAAACCGCCGATCATGGCTTTCGGAAATTTAACTTCATAAAACAAACCGGGACGCCCAGAAAAATCAATCACAACCCTGGACAATGCCTCATCCAAAGGCACATAGGCATGCCCGTAACGAAAAATGCCTTTTTTGTCGCCCATTGCCTGGGCAAACGCCTGCCCCAAGGTAATACCAATATCTTCTACCGTGTGATGATCATCAATATGTAAATCGCCTTTGGCCATAATTTCCATATCAATCAACCCATGCCTGGCAACCTGATCGAGCATATGCTCAAGGAAAGGCACGCCGGTTGAAAACGAAGCTTTACCCGATCCATCCAGATTGATTTTGATTTTGATTTGAGTTTCAAGCGTATTTCGCTCTACTTCGGCAGTACGGTAATCCATATTTGCATTATCTGTATTTGGAAACAAACGCATTTTACTATGACACGCAAGATTTTGCAGTGATTGTTATTCATTGCAAATTTGGTAATGTTGCTATTTTTAGAATATAGATGACTGATGAGCGTCAAAATCGCTCCTCGCTAACGCCGATCCAGCATAGACATTACTATTATAACAGTTACGCCTGCGTAAGCGTAAGCTTACTCTCACTAGGCTTTAACCGACTTTTTTTATTGTTATTTTCTGAGACAATAACTATGTCGCCAAAACAGGAGATGGATTTTAAGGATTTTTCAATAGGATGTTGCCAAGGACTGGACAAGCCTACCAAGCGGGCGATGTTAACCCCAGAGTACGATGTGCTCTGGGGTTTTTTTATCGGGCGATAAAAGTACAGGCTAAAAAGCTCACCGCTTTGACTACAAGGCAGTGATTGCTCTTGGCAATCATTCTGCATTAGTTCCATCTCCATGGAGGTCAAAACAGGTAAGGAGTGGAGATTTAACCTTGTACCTTAAACACTTATCCTTTAGATGCTCTCTTACGCTCGTTTTCAGTTAAAAATTTCTTACGTAAGCGTATCGATTTTGGCGTGACCTCAACCAACTCGTCTTCAGCAATAAATTCCAGTGCCTGCTCTAAAGTCATTTTCTGAATTCTGGCTAACACCAAACTTTCATCCGTACCTGACGCGCGAACATTGGTTAATTGTTTCGGTTTGCAGGGGTTGACGGTTAAATCATTACTGCGGGAATGTAAGCCCACTAACATGCCTTCATAAACCTCATCGCCATTCACCAATAGCAACTCGCCACGTTCCTGTAACGGATGCAATGAATAAGTGACGGCTTTACCAGCAACCATTGAAATCATTACACCACGCTGACGACTGCCCACGTCGCCTGGTTTCATCGGGCCGTAATGGTCAAATACATGGTAAAGCAGACCAGAGCCAGAAGTGGCGGTCATAAATTCAGTTTGAAAGCCAATCAAGCCCCGTGATGGCATCATGTATTCCAGACGAATACGCCCTTTGCCATCAGGAACCATATTGGTTAAGTCACCTTTACGCTCACCCAATTTTTCCATGATAGTACCCTGATGGATTTCTTCCACTTCAATGGTGACCATTTCAAATGGCTCGCACTTTTTACCATCAATTTCTTTGATGATAACTTCAGGCCGTGACACACCCATTTCAAAGCCTTCGCGGCGCATATTTTCAATTAAAACCGATAAATGCAATTCACCACGACCAGATACTTTAAACTTATCTGGATCTCCAGTATCTTCAACTTTTAACGCGACGTTATGCTGCAATTCTTTATCTAATCTATCGCGTATTTGTCGCGTAGTAACAAATTTACCTTCCCGCCCTGCAAACGGTGAGTTATTGACCTGAAAGGTCATGGTTACGGTAGGCTCATCAACCGATAACGGAGTCATGACTTCTACGGCATCCGGATGGCAAATGGTGTCTGAAATTTCCAGTTTTTCAATACCGGCAAAAGCAATAATGTCGCCAGCACGCGCTTCCTGAACTTCAACACGATCCAGGCCATGAAAGCCATAGAGCTGCAACATACGCCCTTTACGTTCGACGCCTTCTCTATTAACGATAACCAATGGCATGTTGGGCTTTATGCTGCCACGCTGAATACGACCTATACCTATGACGCCGGTATAGGTGTTGTAATCCAGGCTGGTAACCTGCATTTGAAAAGGACCATCTATATCAACCGGTGGCGGACTAACTTTAGAAACAATCGTTTCAAACAGCGGAGTCATGTCGCCGCCCGTTACGGTGTGCTCTAAACCGGCGTAGCCATTGATTGCCGATGCAAAAACAATCGGAAAATCCAGTTGTTCATCGGTAGCGCCCAATCGGTCAAACAAATCAAAGGTTTGATCCACAACCCAATCAGGACGAGCGCCTGGACGGTCAATCTTATTGATAACAACGATAGGCTTTAAACCCAAGGCAAAGGCTTTTTGTGTTACAAAACGGGTTTGCGGCATTGGTCCGTCCACCGCATCAACCAATAGCAATACGGAATCAACCATCGACAATACCCGCTCCACTTCGCCACCAAAATCGGCATGGCCTGGGGTATCGACGATATTGATGTGATAACCGTTCCAATCCAGGGCGGTATTTTTGGCCAGAATGGTGATACCGCGTTCCTTTTCAATATCATTGGAGTCCATGATCCGCTCAGTTACTTTCGCATGGGCGGCAAACGTGCCTGACTGTTGCAATAATTTATCAACCAAGGTCGTTTTACCATGGTCAACGTGCGCAATAATTGCAATGTTTCTTAATTTTTCGATCACTTTTTAGTTACTCTAATGTTTAAATGAACTGATACACCAGATTACATGAGTGATCTGGTTAAAAAATGCAGGGAGAAGAAAGGACGGCGATATTGCCATCATAACTGCGGTTTAGATTTTGTTGGACGCACCCAGCTTATTTTAATTATATCATATAATTAAATAAATTAGCTCTGCTCCCAAGGCAGGCCATGAAAGCGCCAGCCGCCAAGATTGCCCCGATGCTTATGATCATCCAAGGCGCCTTCAAAACCATCAACAATATTTACTAGATGCTTATAACCAGCATCTTCAAGTGCTTTAGCTGCATCCAGCGACCGCTGACCGCTGCGGCAAAGCAGTAAAATCGGTGCACTGTTATTAGGTACAACTTTTTTAACTTCGGCAACAAACTGCGGATTAACCTGCCAATCAGGCGATTCCTTCCAGGGAATATGAATAGCCCCGGGGGGATGCCCAACAAATGAATGCTCAACCTTTGTTCTTACATCCACCAATACCGCATCAGAATTATTTTTTAACAAATCCCAAGCTTGTTGCGGATCTAAATTTTCTATCATCGTGTAACCAATGTGTGTGTTTCTGACCGCCAAAGTGGATCCCTTCCATCGAATCCAGCTATTGCTTGCGGCAACAGCAATTTTTCTTTATAAAACAGCGCCCCATCCATTATGAATCTACCTATTATCGCATCCCTTGGACCACGGTCAAGCAATCGACTGACGACAGCACCCTCAAAACTGGATTTCTTATAATGAATCAGCCACCGACATGCCGACAAAACCGCCATTATTCTGTCCCGGGCAAGCTCACCCGATGTCCCAACCATTCCTGCAAAAAATCCATAAAAACTCTGACCTTAGCTGACAAATATTTTCGATGCGGGTATACCGCATGAACATCCAGAGGCGGCGAGGTGTAATTTTCCAGAACAACCTTCAGTTTGCCCTTTTCAATATCCCTGCCCACAATATAAGTGGGTAACATCACCAATCCCAAACCATTAATTGCAGCAATCCGAATCGGATCCGCAACATTTGCCTGCATCCGCCCTGAAACTGTTATCCCCGTATAGCCGGCTTCACCCTTAAACAGCCACTTATTCCTCGGGGCGATAGCCCAATTAACCAGGCAGCTGTGATCTTCCAAATCTTCCGGCGTCTGGGGAATACCATATTGCGCAAAATACTCCGGTGATCCGCAAACAACCAATGACGAACTAGCCAATTTCCGTGCAAACATGCTGGTATCATCCAAAGCGCCCAAAGAAATAGCGACATCAATCCCTTCATCAATCAAGTCTCCAGGACTGCTCTGTAAAATCATCTCGATGGTTAAATCGGGATGCATCTTCAAAAACTCAGCCACAGCACGCGCAATATGAGTCGCTCCGATCACTGGCGGCGCACTGATTCTCAA
>JBAZTN010000179.1:0-6342 GCA_041661895.1 Methylobacter sp.
CTTCTTTCAATATGGTAATAGCCTTACCCACTCTTCATCGCTTAACTCTATTCTGTTCATGCCATCCAAAACGGTAAATTCTACCTGATTGGTGAAACGTCAACAGAACCTAGATACAACGTTGCTTTTATTTTCAGTATGACTGGCTACAATTTCCGTATAAACCTGTTTAACTAATGCCTCTCCGTAACGTCGCTCCAATCGCCGTACGGTGAAATGGGCTTTAGCCATTTTCTGATAATGATTGATAAACAATAAATTAACCGATGCTCCTCCTATTAACCCAATTGCAGGAACGGCCTGTGCGGCCAATTTTTCTGAAACCGGTATACTAAAACGGGTGGCTACAGCATTTATTAATTTAACTAACGCGGGCGCTCCTTCTTTTGACAGGCCTCGCACACCAATGTGCCTGGATGTGTCGCTTAACGCTTTAGTCAAAAACGAACGCACGGCGTAATAACTGGTATCTGCAGATTCCGATCCTGTACCACCGCCACTCAAAGCAAATACGGTCAGACAGGCCATTTTGGTATCCATATCCTTAAGATCTTCACCTTCACTACGCGCGATATCGGCAATCGAACGCAGCATAATCGTCGCAGAAACCGGCAACTCGATTGCCAGGGCAGTAATGCCAAATGAACCACCCAAGGCGCCACTGAGGCTGGCAAAAAACTTGTGCATTTTATTCGCAGGTTCATTTGGCGCTGAATTCAGGGAAAATAAAGCTACATTCAGTGCTTTTTTCAAGGCCATGTTGGTAATGCGGGTAACTATGGAGGACCAATGTCCGGGTAATGAGGCCATCGCCTTTTCAATTGGCATGCCGACTAGCTGACTCATACGCGTAGCCAGACTCATCGATTCCAGACTTTGAGCCGCATGCACCAGGGCGACAAAATCTGCTTGCTGCATTTACTGGCCCTGAATGTTTTTTATCATGCCAGCGTAGTAATCAACCATTTGTTCCAGAAAAAGAATAACCGTATCAATTTCATTTTTTATGTCGTGAATGAAATTATGGTGCTGGAAGCTTTCTGCATCATAAAATGACATGCCCATGTAAATGGTATTGAAGCCCATTACAATCATAATGAGAGCGGCTGATTTCAGCATAAATCCCCTAAAGTGGGCGCTCATTTTGCCAAACGCTACGCTGACAAACAGCATGGTGGGCAGTGTGCCTGCTCCAAAAGTCAGCATTAACAAGCCGCCCTCCATAATGGTAGTTGCTGACGTTGCCTTAACCGCCATGGCAAAAGTCAATGGGCACGGCATCAAGCCGTTTAACAATCCGGCAATCATTGCGCCTAGTATGGGCCCTTTTGTTCTCGATTCCGCATAAACCCGACGTAATACATTCATCGGTAATAGCTTGACTGAGCCCTGAAAGGGAATCCAGCCTAAAATACCCAAGGCTAGAATAATAACGACAGCACCAATGAACATTTGCAACATGCTTTGCACTCTACCGAACGCCCCGCTGGAAACCAGAACGAATCCGAGTGCAGCCGCTGCAAATCCGACCAGGGTGTAAACGGATATTCTGGCAAACTGATAAGCAAAATATGGAAAATAACTTTTTGAGGAGCCTGCTTTCATGAAGCACCCTGAAACCAACGCGCCACACATTCCGACACAGTGCCCGCTGCCTAATACGCCAGCCATAAAGGCCAGACCGTAATTAAATCCACCGGCAACGGCAGCGACATGCTGCATGCCATGATCCATCGTTGAATGATCCATTTGTAATCCTATTTTTTACTTAGACGTAATGAATTAACAATAACCGAAACTGAACTTAATGCCATGGCAGCCGAGGCTATCATCGGGTTGAGTTTACCCATCGCCGCAACCGGAATTGCGACAACGTTATAACCAAACGCCCAGAATAGATTTTGCTTGATGATCCTGATGGTATCGGTACTTAACTGAATGGCCTCAGTCACCTTGGTAATGTCTCCCTGCACGAGCGTCATATCTGCGGACTCAATCGCTATATCAGTGCCGGTACCAATGGCGAAGCCTACATCGGAAGCCGCCAATGCCGGCGCATCATTAATACCATCACCGATCATACCGACGTTTTTGCCTTCATCTTGAAACTGATGAATGATAGCCAGTTTTTGTTCGGGCGTGGCATTGGCAACAACTGTTTCAATGCCCACCATGACTGCAATATAATTTGCCGTTTTTTCAGTATCGCCGGTTACCATCAGCGTATGTATGCCCAGTTTTTTCAGGTGTTGAATGGCCTGCACGGCCTGTGGTCTGGGCTTGTCTGCAATACCGAATACAGCCGCTGCTTTTCCATTGATTGCCATAAATACCGGTGTTTTGCCTTGCTCAGAAAAATCACTGGCGGCAGCCAACAATCCATCAACAACAATACCTTTATCCAGCAGCCAGGCACTATTTCCCAACAACAGTTTTTTGCCATCAACTTCCGCTTCGATTCCCCGCCCGGTTTCACTGTAAAAATGCGTACAGTCCTGCAATTCAACAGACTGTTCCTTAGCATAAGCCACTATCGCCTTTCCCAAAAAATGTTCTGAATTATTTTCTGCCGAAGCCGCTAGACTGATTATTTTATCTCTGCTCATTCGCGACAACTTCAGTAAATCAGTGACTTTAGGTTTGCCTTCCGTAATCGTACCGGTTTTGTCGAATACGATGACATTGAGCTTAGCGGCTGTTTCCAGACTTTCTCCATTGCGGATATAAATCCCTTCACGTGCGGCCTGACCTGCTCCTACCATAATCGCCGCAGGTGTAGCCAAGCCCAGCGCACAAGGACAGGCAATCAGTAATACCGTGATGGCATTGCCGAAAGCAAGGCTGAATGGTGCACCCACCAGCAACCAGCCGGCCATGGTTAAACCCGACAGAATCATCACGGAAGGCACAAAAACAGCAGAAATTTTATCTACCTGTTTTTGTATCGGTAACTTTGTTGCCTGAGCCTGATCAACCATGTGTACTATCCCGGCCAGCACGGTATCCATGCCCACCGCTGTTACGCGAATACGCAACGCGCCGCCGCCATTAACACACCCTCCAATCACCTTATTTCCAACGTCTTTAACGACAGGCAAGCTTTCTCCCGTCACCATAGCCTCATCAACTGTGGACACACCCTGAATAACTATACCATCGGTCGGAATTTTCTCGCCGGGACGAACCAGCAGCACATCATCTATAGCACAATCGTCAACGGCAATGATTATCTCTTGTCCATCACGGATGAGTGTCGCAGTTTGCGGTTGCAAATCGACCAGTTTGCGTATGGCTTCGCCGGCTTTGCCTTTGGCTCGCTCCTCTAAAAAGCGCCCTAATAATACAAAGGTGATAATGGCCGCGCCTGCTTCAAAATAGAGATGCCCTTTTCGCCTAAATAATGCAGGCAAGCTATAGCCATAAGCTGAACCTACCCCCAGGGCAATTAACGTATCCATGTTAGCCGTTCGCTGTTTTACCAAACGCCAGGCTTTGGCAAAAAATGTCCAACCCGACCAGAAGACTACCGGAGTGGTGAGCGCAAACTGCATCCAGTGCAACCAGCGCGATGTCGGCATATTCATACCAACCACTACAACGGGAAAACTCAAAATTCCTGACCAGATAAAACGGCGTTTAGCTATAGCGATCCGCTGTTGTTCCTTCTCAATTAAATTTTTGCGTTGGGATAATGTATCCATCGCGTAGGTTTTATAACCCAGGGTCTCAACCTTGGCGCCCACATCATCTTTGGTTAACTGACCATAAACAGTCAGGGTTGATGTACCGAAATTTACACTGGCCTGCTTGATTCGGGGATCACGCTTTAACACCATTTCGATCAGCAAAGCACAGGATGCGCAGGTCATACCCTCAACAGCAAGATCAACTTCCTGTATCGGACCGTCAAAGACCTTCTTCTGTTGTGTATGCTGATCATCCTGTTTCCGGGCAATATTACCCAACACCGCATCCAGCAAAATAAGTAAATTCTTTTTTGGCAATTTGACGGGGTCAAACTCAATAACAACAGAGCCCAGCGTGTAAACCGACCGAATCTTTTTTATTTCAGGTCGTTTTTTTAAAAGAATTTCGAAAATATAGCCACGCTCTTGATCATTTTTCAAGATTGGCGACATAATTCTGATACGCCTGGTTAATTGATGAACCAGCTGAAAATTTTTCGGGTTAGAAGTTTGTATATCCATAGCGAAAGATCTTAGAAATATGTCGGGGAAATATGACAGCCAGTCGCGAGCGATCAGGAAACCAAATTTGCATTATGGTTTCCTTGCATCAAATTCAAGTGGTGGTATGAGTGCATCTGTGAATGCACCGACTCATGAAGGGTTCTATTTCTGTTTACGTGAACGAACCAGCAAAAAGAACATGTAAAACAGAGCCATCCATTCATAGCGATATTTGAGGGGTTTTACTAGCCATTGTTGAGTAATATTGTTCCAGTGCAGCCTGATAAGAAAGATCACCAGAATGTCGTTTAAAAAATCAATGATGGCTTTTTCCGGGTCTTTCATAAAAGCCGTGGGCTTTTTCATGCCCAGCTTGGTAATGATTTTGGCTGCCTGAACTGTTTCTTTCGCATCGCCAAATTTTTCTTTGGCCCAGCGTGTCGCTTTAAAAGCGTCTAATTTGGATTTGGCTTTTTCCTTCCAAGGAACTGATTTTGCGACAGGCTTTGGTTTTAGGTCGCCATTTTTTTCCAGGTCAGCAAGCAAATTAAATAATTGCTTGGCAAGCGACTTGAAATCACAAACAGATTCTTCAAAACGAATAGATAATTTCTGCTGACTGCGATAGAGGTTAACGCGATATACACCGTCTATTCCAGAAATACCATCCGTTACAGCTTTGGCTACATCGACATTACAAATCTGAGCCGGTATTTGAAATCTTACATGCCCGTCCACAAGATAACGCAGCACAAATTCTTTTTGGATAGCCATAACTTAAGCAAGCCCCCTAGAAAAACAAAACGGGTGTGCCCTGTATTCATTCTGACAGGAAAAACACCCGTTAACGAAGTCACTCATTCTGTAAGGAATTAACTAACTGTGAGTGAAGAATCTGTTTCTTATTCCTTGCTTTCCGCAACAATATCTTCCAGATTTTCTTTTTGTTGCAACACAAAATCTTTTCCGGCATCTACTGCCTTGGTTGTGCTGGAAATTATTTCTTTTCTGTATTTATAGACTAGATAGCCGGCTACTACGCCCAAGCCAAAAACCAGAACCGGATGTTTAGCAACATTACTCATCAGTCTACTCCCAGTGTGTACCGTAGATGAAACAATTGATCCCTTAACGACTTCTTTAGCTGCGTGCTTCATATTGATTTTTCCTTAATAATTTGAATAGTTGGCGGATAATTAATTCTGGTCGAGCTCAGGCAGAATTTGATCTTCATTTAGCATTTGATAAATACCCTTGCACCCTTCGCAACAAAACACTTTATTACCTTCTTTAGTTTTCAATGTAAAACCAGGCGTTTCGACAATTAACCCGCAAAGATCACACATTTTTTTAGTGTCAGTCATTATATATTTAACTTATTTGTCAGTTTGTTTTTTATACTAGGAAAATATGAATTTGTCTATAACAGGCAGGAATTTCTCCTTAGATGCTGAATTGATGATTTCAGAAGCAGGCAGTTAACAAATAAAGATCAACTCCCAGATGGGGCAAGGTAGGATTCAAAATCCATGCCATGAAAACTATACTACCATCAACACACTACCCCCCCTTCTGAACCGAGAATATAGTTGGTTCTGTCGTAAATTTTGTCAAACTTAAGTGATGATTTATTTTTTCAGGATTTGGAAGATTCGATGATCAGTTTTAAAGGCGTCCTCTATCCGAAAGATATTTATTTATGTCGGGCATGCCGTTTCTTATGGCGATCTAGAAGAAATTCTGGAGTAAAGGGGGCGTTAAAGTTGTCAACTGCTGAATTGTTCGCTATTAATCTTCCATAGCCATGACTGCTAAAAATCGTTAACGTGGCATTGTAGCTTCGTGGCATTTGAATGAAATTTATATAAAATCAAAAGCAAATGAGTCCACCTGAATCGAGTTGTAAATAAATTTAGTGACACCATTGATTTCATACCCTCCGAACGCCGGAATGAAGAGCAGGATAGCTTTGTCCGCAAATAGGTGCGTCATACGGCTTGATTATTAGCAACAGTACCATTTGATTAAGTGTTTAGTCCCAGAATTAACTGGTAATATTTATTCTAACCTTAAGGAGCAGAAGCCATGGGACAAGTATTACACGGAACAGCCACGACCACGCACGCCACGCGAGCAAAAATACAAGCGTCTG
>JBAZTN010000180.1:0-6336 GCA_041661895.1 Methylobacter sp.
TCGGCAAGCTCAAGCACTACCGCAGAATTGCCACACGTTATGAGAAAAAAGCCATTAATTACATGGGGATGCTGTCGTTTGCCTCGGTACTTTTATGGTTGAGATGAAACGTCAACAGAGCCTAGGATTGACCGCAGATGATCCTTTTGTGGTGATCAACAGTGTTATTGATCGTTTATCACGTTCTAACCAAACATTACCGTTTGGCAATTCGACTGTTCGACTCCAACTTCAGCTAGCGGGTCCATACCATCTTGCTAAACTTCTTTATCCGGCAGCAGAGGTTTTGCTCAGCTCTGCCGTTACCGCAACACAACCTCCTTCCGGTACTGAGCATGCGACATGGTCAAAACTCACAAACCACCTCGCGGCTCAACGCCCGTTTCTTTGGCGTAATCACATAAAAGCCATTGATGAGCGCTTTCTTGAAGAAGGTTCATCATTTGTCCTTACATTCCCAACTGGGGCCGGCAAGACAACTATCACTGAACTTCGAATTGCTACTGAATTGATAAGGGGGCGAACGGTAATCTACTTGGCGCCTACAAGAGCGCTTGTCGATCAAATCGCTACTGAAATTTCTCGTACTGTTCGCCCTATAGCTCGCG
The DNA here is from genome assembly GCA_041661895.1 of Methylobacter sp. GTDB lineage: Bacteria > Pseudomonadota > Gammaproteobacteria > Methylococcales > Methylomonadaceae > Methylobacter_A. Next base: position 609 of record JBAZTN010000180.1, read on the forward strand.
ATGTCGCACCTGGACGATTTCTCGAAGATTTTGGTGAGTTAGCCGAAGGAAAAGTATTTGTCCAAACGCCGGAACAATGTTTGGCATTTCTGGCGCATGACCCAGCTGGGCACCGTGATATTGGCCTCATTGTTGTTGATGAGTGTCATCAGCTATGTGAACGCCCAAACGCTGATGGTTCGCCACGTCTTCCTGGCCGTCGCGCGGTCGATGCTATGTGGACGCTGCTGTCGCTACTACAGCGTTCTCCGGAGGCCGATATCATTTTGATCTCCGCCATGGTTCGTAATGGTGAACAACTAGCATCTTGGCTAGAAACTGTGACCAAAAGACCTGCAAGGATTCTTGATCTTGGATGGAAACCAACACGCCAAGTACGTGGCGTTGTGGCTTACGAAGATTCCGAAGTCACGTTACTCAATGCGGAACTTAGAAAAAGAAAGGCTGCACGAGGAGGTCGTAAACCCGGTGTCGCAGACAAAAGGGGCCTTATGGCTACCCCCGTTGGGCTCTTTTGTCATACACAAGTGTGGAATACAACAAGTACTTTCGCCAAGTTCCCTCTGCTTTCAGAATGTGTTCCGCTTGCTGTAAACGAGTATTGGAGGTTTTCGGCGAATAGAAACGAGATAGGTGGAAAGCTTCTAGGAACGATGGCCCTTGCTGGCATGCGGCCCATAGTGTTTAGCCAGAACATAAATTGGACTGGCATTATTGCCGACCACGGGGCCGCCGATCTGGAAAGAGCAGGGGTTGCTCCAGTAATGTTGCAGCAGAACGAAGAAGCACTTTTCGAGGCGGCCGCCATAGAATTAGGTGATACCAAATTGGTGGATCGTCCTGTGCGGCAGCGTGTAGGTATACACCATGGCTTACTTCTTTTGCCTGAACGACTCGCCATGGAATCGGCGTTTCGACGAAGCGATGGACTGCTGGCCTTGGTCGCTACGCCCACAGTCGCTCAAGGGATCAACCTTCCTGCGGAAGCGGTCATCATCGCGGGCGACGACAGGTGGGCGGCGGATGCAGCAGGGGAAGGTGGTCCAGAAACGTTAGCCGTCCATGAGCTTCTCAACGCCGCTGGTCGAGCGGGTCGGGCTGGACATTATGCCTATGGGATCGTGATTGATCTCCCTGGCAAAGTCTTTTCGGTCAGGAGTGGAAGTAAAGGTATCATTTTCGAAGGTTTAAAACACGTAATGAATCTTTTTGGATCGCCGGATCAATGTTTAGATGTTGTTGATCCTATTACCCAAGTAATTGATCGAATTGCGGAGGCAGGTACCGATTCGGACGTTAGCCAATACCTTGTCCGAAGAGCTGGTGGTCTTGATGACAGCACTCTCCGTGCGGTGCTTGGAGCTGCTCTTGGCAATGCTTTACGATCAGAGCGTGACCAAAGGGCGGAAGTACAAGCTACGCTTCTCAAGACCATGGCAGTCGCCATAGATAATGCAACGAATATGAACGAGCTGAACACTGAAGAATGGAACGAGCTTGCAAGCCAAGCCGGAATATCGCCCATAGTTATTGCCACAATTGCAGCATCTTTGCCTGACGCGGATATTCTCCTTGGATGGTCGTTTAAAGAGTTGCTCGAATACCATCTTCGCTTCCTAGTTGAGTCTGGCGGGATGCTCTTCGGTCTTGTGGATCCGAATTCATCTGACCTTAGTCGTATTATGCCAAGACGCAGCCAGAAGCGAAACGGACAAACTGTTTATACAGAAGATGTACCCAGTTGGGAGCAACGTTGGCAAGATGTACTACAGGAGGTACTGCCACTATGGCTGTCCGGTACTCCGCTGAACGAAATTGGTGAGTGTATTCATCGCCATCGAGGAGCCACAGGTCATGTCAAAGCCGTACAGTTGGGACGTAGATTTGCACTACAAGCGGCCGGTGGCTTAAGTCACGGTGTGTCACTGATAGCACGGGTAATTGAGCATCGGTACCAAGAACAAGCCTCTCAGATACTGTTATCGTGGCTTCAGCTAATCGCTGGTTGTGTAAGGGAAGGTTTCGACGACCCAGATAAGTTGCTCCTCTTTTGGCGCTTACGGCGTTCGGCCGCCGGTCTCTACCCGCGGGTATGCATCCATCAAATTTTCCACGAAATTGTTCGAGAGCAACTTCCATCTTGGCAAGATGAACCAGATATCGAAGCTCATAGACGCGCAATTCGAAAATTGATCGATGAGGTGGAAGAAAACGGGAGCAAGTAGCCAGACAATGCGATGCTGAATAGCAAAAACCAACAAAGAAAGACGTTTCGGTTCATTGTTCCTAATAAATAATTATATTATTTCCATATATGCGTATGACAAAAAAAGCGGCGCAAATTGTCTACAATACGACGAATATGGCTCACGCGGTGAGTTTGGAGAAATACTACTTCACATTGTAATTCGTCACATTTACCAAACAATTCCGGCTGTCAGCAAGATCTATTACAACAGTGCTGTCAATGAAACCGTTAAGGGTGAAGCTCTGCAGGCATGGAGCTTTATCTATATCAGGTTCTGCCTTATAAATTTATGAAACAGGTACTAAATTATTTAAAAACTGGGCAGAACAATTTTGCCAGGAATAATTCAATGCCTGTTGACGGCAATCTTCGCCATTTAACTCTAATGCACCGTAAAACGCTTCCTGCAAGTTTTCCCGCATGCAACCAGTTTGATTATCGATTAAAACATCTATGGGGCCTTGGATTGGAAAAGCTGCTACGGGTACACCGCAAGCCAGTGCATCCAGCATAACTATCCCAAAAGTGTCGGTTCGGCTGGGAAAAACGAAAATATCCGCCGCCGCCATAGTTTTCGCCAGGGACTCACCAGTTTCAAAGCCAGTAAAAACTACTGCTGGAAAGTTCTTTTTTAATGTATTCAGTTGTGGGCCACCGCCGACCACAACTTTAGTGCCTGGAACAGGTAAGGAAAGAAAAGCTTCCAAGTTTTTTTCAACGGCCACTCTGCCCACATACATCGAAATAGGACGGGGGTACATCAAAAAATCTTTATCTCTCGGCTTGAAGCGATCAGCGTCTACACCCCTGGACCAGCGCACAAATTGATCTTTATTAAACCCTCTGTTAACCAAATCAGCTTCCACATGCGCAGTCGCGACCATTATCTGACTGGCCGGCTTATGAAACCAATGTAGTAACCGGTAGCCCCAGGTAACCGGGATCTTAAAGCGCAGATTGATATATTCTGCAAACAAGGTATGAAATGAGGTGGTAAAGGCCAGTTTATGTTTCAGGCAATATTTCCGCGCAGCTAGCCCTAATGGACCTTCAGTGGCAATATGGATACGGTTTGGTGCAAAATTGTCCAGCAGTCGTATAACCTTAGGATAGCAAAAAATTGATAATTTAATTGATGGGTAAGTAGGGCATGGAATGGTATTAAATTGATCGGGCGTTATCAAAAGAATATTCTCGCCTTGGTCCCGGATAGTTTTACAAGTATTTTCAATGGTTGTTACAACCCCATTAATTTGCGGGTACCATGCATCGGTAATAAAAGCGATTTTTAATGGCATATAAAATTCTCATAGTTAGCTCGTAATATTCATTTTAGGGGTTCGATATGAACATATCATTACAGTGCTATACAGTGCTATGAAAATTAAAAAAGGGTCAAACTCTGATCTATGATCATAACGATGGCTCATTCCGGCCCCGCTGCCATGGCAATCGCCTCCCGTTGATTCTGGGTGAATGATAGTGTCGGAAGACGATCTTCGAGCAGAGTATCGACGATGGTTGCCGAGGCGGTGGGTTTTGCAAAACGCAAGGCATTGGCTTTCATTCGAGTCAACCTGTCTGGATCTTCCAGCAAACGTTCCAGTTTAAAGGGGAGGGTGGTCAAGTCATTACACTTGACGGCGATACCTTCTTCCAAAAGATGATCGCTATTTCTTTCCTCTTGCCCGGGGATGGGGGACACCACACACATGGGTAGCCCGCAGGCGATAGCTTCGGAGGTTGTCATGCCACCGGGCTTGCCAATGAAAATATCGGCCATTTTCATCAGTTTGTGCATTTCGTCGGTGTAACCCAGAACCTTAAACCTGGAGCTTCGACTGCCGACTAATTGTAAGATGCGCTGTTTCAGTACATCGTTGCGTCCACAGATAACCACTGTCTGCGCGTCGCTATTCAAGTTGAGCATCCGCTCCACCATGAACTCGGTGGGTCCCACGCCAAAGGCACCCGCCGACAAAAGCAGAACCGGTTTTTCCGGGTTCAATCCCAGTCGAAGCCGTTCTTCTTCGTGGTTGATGGGGAGTTGAAAAACGGGGTCGATGGGTATGCCTGACACTGTGATTCTTTCGCTGGGAATCCCGAGCATTTCAAGATGAGCCCTGGTTTCATCGATTGCGACAAAATAGCGATGGAAAGAACGTGACAACCACATGGCATGAAAATCGAAATCCGTTACCACAATTGACAGGCGCGACTGCAACTGTTGGGTCGCAATCAGGTGAGAGATGATGCCGGCGGGCATGTAGTGGGTGCAGACCGTGATATGCGGGTCGAATTCCCGAATAAACCGCACCAGCGGCTTGGTATTCAGGCGGTCTATCATGTGCCGCATTTTGTCTGTGTGCCAGGGTTCATCGCTGGTTTTATACCACCAACCGAGGAAATTGGGCGCAGATCGCACCAACGATGTATAAAAACTGGAATAAAAATCCCGGAAAAGTTTGTTGGTGTATTGTAGTGCGTCATTATTGATGACTTCAGCAACCCGACCGTCCGCGGCAAAGGATTTCTCCAAAGCTTCGGCAGCTTTGATGTGACCGTTTCCCGCCCCTGCCGACATAATCAAAACCCGTTTTTTCATCAGTGTATAGCGTATCTTTTTGGTTGGTCTGAAATCTGGATTGGGGTATCACGAAGCTGAGCCACTTGCCCGGTTTCCCGATATTTTTTATAGTCGGCGAGCACTTGGGCGTGATCAAATGCCAAAGGCGCAGGCAGTTCATCAAGCCTGAACAGGCGGCAGTTTTTCGCATCATCCGCTGCTACTGGCGTTCCCTCTGCCTCGGCTACATAAACCGCTGTCACCGTATGCCCACGGGAGTCGCGGACTGGATCGGAATAGATTCCAAGCAAGGTAATCAGACGCACCTCTAGTCCGACTTCTTCCTGGGCCTCCCGCACGGCGGCCTGTTCGACAATTTCGCCAAGATCGACAAATCCGCCGGGAATAGCCCAGCCGTAAGGCGGATTGGCGCGCTCAATCAATACTATGGGACGACCAGGGAAATCGGTCAGCTCAATAATGGCATCGGCGGCGAGCAATGGGGTAATGGGTTTAGGCATATAGCATCCTCTGAAAAAAGAAAATTGCGGCAGTTCAAGATCCAGAATTAACGGGTAACATCCTTTCTATTAATCCTGATCATGACCATGTTTTTTGGCGAGCCAACCCATCGTACCCGATACAAATAGCCCAAACACGATTACGATGGTATGCACCGAAAGTCCTGCATCAATCATCAATGCATAAGCTCCAAGCATTAATAAAATGCTAAGATTTTCGTTGAAGTTTTGCACGGCGATGGAGTGTCCCGAGCCCATAAGCTGGTGACCCCGGTGCTGTAGCAATGCATTCATGGGTATTAAAAAACTGCCGGCCAGGACGCCAATCAGTATCAGCATCAGTGCCGCCAGTCGCCAATCAGTCACTAATGTCATTCCTAATACAACGATTCC
>JBAZTN010000181.1:0-6330 GCA_041661895.1 Methylobacter sp.
GGCCCCGTTTTTATATTGAAAGCCTGCATTAACAAGCGCGTCCATCATTCCCGCCTGTTGAATAAATTCCATGCACTGCGGCAACAGACTTTCGCCAATGCTAAAACGCGGAAACAACTGACGCTCCAAAATGGTCACCTGATAACCCTTGTTCTGCAGCAATGCTCCGGCAATGCTGCCCGAAGGCCCTGCGCCAATAATGATGACTTTACACATTTTATTATTTGCCATTTTGACTTAATTTCCTGAAAGCGCGACCCATGGAGTACACAAACGCCGTTAACATGCCGGTAACGACGGTAACCCAAAATATATAAATAATAACATGAAAAACAAATGCCGATTTGAGATCAGCCACACGATATTTCACATACTGATTTAGGCCCTGTTACAGCTACTTTATCGAACCACATTTTTTAAATTTAAAATCGGCCGTATATTAGAACTGACTATTCATATATGATGGTGTTAGAAAAGCATTTGCTTTTCATACATTTATTTTCAGGCTTTGTCTGGGAATTACAAAAAAGGCTTTATAAAAATTATGAATATCATCAAAAAAACAGCAATCACTTTCTTTATGGCTATTTCTTTAGGCGCCAGCAGCATTGCGTTTGCTGAGGAAGCAGCAGCTGTAGTAGCGGCACCAGCAAACAGCCTCAATGAAACTATTATGCATATTAAAGCAGGATTAGCCGAAGTAACTAAAAGTGATTTTGCTGCAGCTCAATTACATTTGAAAGCCGCTCGTGAATCTTCTGCGACAATTACAGGCAATGAAGAAATCGTAAAACAAGGAAACGACAGCACCATTAAGGGACAGATATTCGCCAAAACAGGCGAAGTTGAAAAAGCGGCTGCTGAACTGAACAAAGCATTGGGCTTTTACAAGTCAATTTAATTAAAAATTACGGCTTGAGAGGCACAGTTAAAAATATCTGATCGTGCCTTAATATGACAAAAACCCAGTGTTCGCAATGAATACTGGGTTTCCTTGCACAGTCCAGCCTAGTTCTGCTGGTACCGCTAGATAGCTTCAAACAATGGACAATCCATACTGAAGGAATCGCCCGATTATCTTCTATCAGTCATACGAATAATGTTTCTTCAACGCCTTCTTTACTTCCCACATGCAAGACAACCCGGCAGGGAAAATCACTAGATCACCCGCCGCGAAAGTTACCGGTGCGCTGCCGTCATTCGGCGTGATGACACATTCGCCTTCGAGTATGTAGGCAGTTTCCTGATCGTCAAACTCAAACGGGAATACCGAAACTTCCTTCGACCATGTCGGCCACTTGGACACACCCAGTTCGCTCAACCGCGCTGCATCAGGGTTATGTTCAATAATAATGTTACTACTCATAGGTTAATCCTTTCATGGCACAGCCCCGCAAACAGGGATGCGCAAATATTGTGTTGGAAGTTAAAAGACAGATCAGGCAAGCGCCTTGGCCGCCTGTCCTGACGCGGTATGGTAAAGGGTTTAAACGCCGCCTTCCAGTCCTTTATCGGCTGAGTCCATTTCCGGATGGTTTTTTTTTCCAAAACATGGGTGGACAACTAAAAAAATAAAAAAACCACCCAACCCCGTGAAGGATTGGATGGTTTGTTTGGGTGCGGTTTAACAGGTTATGCGTTTAATCGCGTAGGCAGAAAAGCGTATCCCATCCAACAATATTTCAAATCAGCGCTCACAAAAAAAACCGCCCCGGGTTTCCCCAAGGGCGGTTTGTGCGCGATTAAATACGATTATGTGTTTAATCGGTTACAGCTTCAGATGTTACTTACAAATATTAGCTGCTTTGCAAGTACCAGATTGTGTCCACTTGATAATGGCGTTTGAAGCATCCATTGTAGGTGTTAGGATGGATGTATAACTACCGGCAGGCGCTGTTGCTGTACCGGTAACAACGCCTGCTGCAACGTCAATTGATGCTATGTTAGGGGTTGGGTTTGTAGCTTTGGCAGGTATGGCGTTTGAGCCAGCATCACAGGTAGCCGGCGAACCAGCATTGTCTTGCATACACATAGAGACAGCCGTTTTATAAGCATCGCTGGCAGAGATGACGTCTGCGAATTTTGATCTTGTGATGTAATCCTGATAAGCCGGAATTGCAATCGCCGCCAAAATACCGATGATCGCAACCACGATCATTAATTCGATTAAGGTAAAACCTTGTTGTGCTTTTTGCATTTGATTTTTCATGGTGTGTTTCCTTAGTTGTTATAAAAAGGTTTAATACACAAGGGTTATAGCAGTTACCGTGCCACAACGCTGGCGCATTGTTGTCCTATTTTTAAATAGGGCTTACAATCGCCATTAAAACAGGCAGTTGTGTAGGCCGTGTTAAGGCTTTATGGGCAGATAATGGCGCCGGCAATTCTGCATTCACCACACCCCTGTGGATTATTCAGGAGCGTAACCCGACCTTTGCCAGTCAAAAAAACCTGCCACGACAGGAATGCCTGCCAAAAAACTCTGCCATGCTAAAATGCCACTCAAAAAAACCTGCCATGACTAAAATGCCTTTCAAAAAGCCCTGTCATGACAAAAATGCCACTCAAAAAGCTCTGCCAAACACATTACACACATATAAATTCAAGGATGTAACATGCAACACGTCAGCCTTCAAGCAGCCGCTACGTTAACCGAACAGAGCGTGCGCACCCTGAGACGCCGCATTGCCGATGGCAGCATAAAGTGCGCGGACAATCATGAGGATCACTACAAAACAATGATCTGTTTTGATTCGATCAAGCCTGACATCTGCATTGCCCTTGACCCGGATGATATTGAGCTTGTTAAAAGCGCCGACTCGGGAACCGCAAAAGCACAAAATGAGTTAGCGTTGGTTTTTTTAGAAAACAATAAACCTAAAAGTGCCATCTATTGGCTGGAATTGGCGGCAAAACAACAGTTTGCCGATGCCATGCACTTGCTGGGGCGTTGTTATCTGGAGGGCAACGGCTTGGCTAAAGACAATTATCTTGCCATTATGTGGGTTGCCAAAGCGGCTTCATTGGGCCATCCGATAGCCCAAGCGCAAATTCAGTCGATGCGCCTGATTTAATGTAGGGTAGGGTACGCTGCGCGTACCTTATAGCTGATCAACAGATTGAAAGATTTTCTGTGCCAAACTCAATCTCGTCTTCTATACGGTACGCACAGCGTACCCTACGTTTTTTGCTTTTCATTTCGGTGTTCCGCTTATGTCCCACTTTCGGCGCGCTTATGTTCCCGGCGGTTCCTTCTTCTTCACTCTGGACGGAACGACGCGCCCCGATTCTTTGCACGTCAACCTCTCGCGCCTACCTGCACACTGCCATTCGCGAAAGCCAACGACGCTGGCCGTTTCGGATTGATGCAATGGTTTTGCTCGATGAACATCTTCATGCTATTTTGACTCTGCCTGAAGGCGATACTCGCTACCCGGCGCGTTGGGGCTACAAAGCCCAGGAATTCATGAAATCCGGGGCTTTGGACACTACTGCTATGGAATGAAATCGTGTAGATTCGGGTTACTGATTTAATGTCTAAATAAAAGGATCTGGCATGACTGCTCCGTCATTGTGTTTATATTGCATTATTCAGGCTGTAATATTGCTGATTGCCGCGAATGGCGCGCCAGTGCTGGCCAATAAAGTGCTGGGTAAGCGCTGGGCATGGCCGGTGGATAAAGGGCTTAAACTAAGCGACGGCCATCGCTTGTTTGGCGATACCAAAACCTGGCGCGGCCTGTTTTCAGCCGTTTGCTTCACAACCGCTGCGGCCGTTTTATGCGGAATAGAACCTTTGATTGGTGTATTGTTCGGTATTCTGGCTATGACCGGCGATTTGCTGGCAAGCTTTATCAAACGCCGGTTGGGGCGTATTGAAAGCAGCCGGGCGCGGGGTCTTGATACTGTGCCGGAATCGTTGTTGCCGATATTACTGTTAAAAGAGCCTCTTGGACTGGAGATACTGGACATCGCGATTATAGTGGGGCTTTTTTTCCTGATTGAGGAATCAGTGTCGCCGGTGCTTTATCGATTGCACATCCGAAAACGGCCTTATTAGATAACTATACAGAGAAACAGAGTGCCTATGAAAGAGAAAGGATTGCGGGTATTAACTTACAACATCCATAAAGGTTTTAATGTAGGCAACCGGCGGTTTGTATTGCATCAGATCCGGGAAGCCTTGATAGCCGCCGATGCCGATTTGTTGTTTCTGCAGGAAATGCAGGGCGAGCACCTGCGCCATGAGAAAAAAATTCTGGACTGGCCCGTTCTGTCACAACTTGAGTTTCTCGCTGACAACACCTGGCCCTTCCACGCTTATGGCAAGAACGCGATTTACACTGCCGGTCATCACGGCAATGCCATCCTGAGCAAGTTTCCCTTTGAGCACTGGGAAAATATTAATGTATCCCCTTTCCCCTGGGCCAGCCGCAGCATGTTACACGGTGTTATCCGACTGCCAGGGATGGCGGCCGAGACTGCTCCCGGCAGTCCTCGGCATTTCCTCCCTCCCTGGAAATCAGAAGTGTCGCAAGCGGTAGGGAACCGATGCGACCGGCTTCCGCAGAGTGATCAGGATGTGCATATCGTTTGCATTCATTTCGGATTGACGGGTAAAGAGCGCCGCCTACAGATAAATAAGCTATGTGATCGCATCGACAGTCATGTGCCGCATGATGCGCCTTTAATCATAGCCGGTGACTTTAACGACTGGATGGGACAGGCTGAACGATTCTTCCATGATCATCTGGGCCTACAGGAAGTTTTCCGCAAAACTCACGGACGCTATGCGCGATCCTTTCCATCCTGGTTACCCTTTTTACCAATGGATCGTATTTATTATCGCGGTTTAATCCCTGTGTCGTGTGAACCGCTTACCCATGCACCGTGGCACATGCTTTCAGATCATGCGCCATTAATTGCCACATTTACATTATGAACAGCAACCAGAACTCCGCACAGTCCAGACTGACCCTGCCCAATCTGCTCACCTGCTTTCGATTTGTCGCCGCCCCGGTCTTGCTATGGCTGGCATGGCATGGCCATGGCATTGCCTTTATGATTCTGTTAGCGGTTGCTTTTTTGTCCGATATGCTCGATGGTCTTGCCGCCCGGTTGACCGGACAGGTTACTCAGTTTGGCGCCACCCTCGACAGTTGGGCGGATGTGATCAATTACCTGACCATCGCACTCAGCTGCTGGTGGTTGTGGCCGGATATGGTTCGAAAGGAAATGATCTATGTCGGTCTGATTGTGGCAAGTGTCCTGTTACCGGCCTTTGCAGGCATTTACAAGTTCGGGCGTTTTACCAGCTATCATACCCTGGGAGTAAAACTTGCCGCATTATCCATGGGTCTGACCTTATATTTAATGTTTCTGGGCGGCCCGGTATGGCCGTTCCGGGTCGCGGCTGTCATCTGCATTCTTGCCGCCATTGAAGAAATAATAATCACCTTGCTGTTATCTGTACCTGAGTCCAATCTGCGTTCGGTCTGGGATGTGCTGAAACGCCCTGAGCGGCACAAGCACTAACATTAACAAACCCAGCTCACATTACTCATAATCCAATGCCCTGTTATCTATGTCCGATTTGCGGAGAGTCTCTACATCAATCAGCCAAAAGCTATCATTGCCAGAACCGGCACAGCTTTGACCTTGCCAAGGAAGGTTATTTGAATCTGTTGCCTGTGCAGCACAAGCATTCCGGCGAGCCCGGTGACAGCAAGCAAATGATGATGGCCAGACGCGAGTTTCTGGAAGCGGGGCTCTATGAACCGATGGCCAAAGCGGTGGCGATGATGGTGGATGCCTACAAACCCATGCGCCTGCTGGATCTGGGCTGTGGCGAAGGCTATTACAGCCGGCAAATTGCAGCCCAATGCGGATCTGTTGCCTTGCATGGCATCGACATCGCCAAAGTCGGCGTCGCCGCAGCTGCCAAAAAACAGCCCGCTGCCCGCTTTATAGTCGCCAGTTCCAACCGATCGCCTTATGCCGACCAATATTTTGATTTTGTGCTGAGGGTATTTGCCCCCTCAAATGACGATGAGCTTAAACGGGTGCTCAAACCCTCGGGTCTGCTGCTGACAGTGACTCCAGGCCCTCGTCACCTGTGGCAATTGAAAGAATTTATCTATGCCGATGTCAAGGAACACGCCCCGGAGGCTATATTGCCACAAGGCTTTCAGCGGCTCACCGAACGAGGGTGTAAGAATTTTTGTGTAAACGGTCATTAGGCAGGAAACTGCCATTTACTTTGTAAGGAGTCAAAATGACCATATCAAAACCCATCCCTACCGACCTAATTGATAGCTTATTGTCAGGCTA
>JBAZTN010000182.1:0-6305 GCA_041661895.1 Methylobacter sp.
CAATTTAAAAAGGGTGATCATGCGTAAGCTGGTCATGGGCATCGCTGATGCCACCATGGAAGTTGATGGTAAAGTGATCTATGAGGCAAACGATTTGCGAGTTGGTTTATTTACTTCCACAGAAGATTTCTAGGGGCACTATCAATGAAAAGAGTCGTAGTAACTGGATTAGGCATTGTTTCCAGTATAGGGAATAACCGAAAAGAGGTTGTCGATTCCCTAAAAGAAGGCCGTTCAGGAATTGTTTTTGCTGATGTTTATCAGGAAATGGGTTTTCGTAGTCATGTACACGGGCCTATTAATATAGATTTAGATGAATTTATCGACCGTAAAATAAAACGTTTTATGGGTGATGGCGCTGCGTTTAACTATATTGCCATGCAACAGGCAATTGATGATTCCGGTTTGGGTGAATCAGAGGTGTCAAATTTCAGAACCGGCTTGGTGATGGGCTCAGGCGGACCTTCAACTTCAAATATCGTTGAAGCGGCTGATATTCTGCGCGAAAAAGGCATCAAAAAAGTGGGTCCCTATATGGTGCCTAGAAGTATGTGCAGCACCAACACCGCTTGTCTGGCTACACCATTTAAAATTAAAGGCGTTAATTACTCGATTACCTCTGCCTGCTCAACAAGTGCGCATTGTATCGGTCATGCCATGGAATTGATCCAGATGGGCAAGCAGGATGTCGTGTTTGCCGGTGGAGGTGAGGAAGTTCACTGGACGTTGTCGGTCCTATTTGATGCGATGGGCGCGTTGTCGTCCAAATATAATGACACACCGGCAACGGCTTCAAGGCCTTATGATGAAACTCGTGATGGTTTTGTGATCTCCGGTGGTGGCGGTGTTTTAGTGATTGAAGAGCTGGAACATGCCAAAGCCCGTGGCGCTAAAATTTATGCTGAATTGACCGGTTATGGTGCAACTTCAGATGGTTACGACATGGTGCAGCCATCCGGTGAAGGCGCTGTCCGCTGTATGCAGCAGGCGATGGCGACAGTAAACGACAAGATTGATTATATCAATGCCCACGGTACCAGTACGCCAGTCGGCGATACCAAGGAGCTTGAAGCCTTGCGTGCAGTGTTTGGTCAGGACAATGTGCCTTTGGTCAGTTCCACAAAATCACTGACAGGCCATGCACTAGGCGCTGCAGGTGTTAATGAAGCGATTTATTCGTTGTTAATGATGGAAGAAAACTTCCTCAGTGCGTCGGCTAATATCAATCAGCTTGATCCGGGTGCAGAAGGTATTCCCATAGTGCGTGAACGTAAAGACAACATCACGTTAAATACCATTATGTCGAACAGCTTCGGTTTTGGCGGAACCAACGCAACTTTAATCTTTCAGCGTTACAACGGCTAACGACTTTCTTGGCGGGGTTCGCACACGAACCCCGCATCCTTTTTCTTTATTAAATATTCCGTATCTCTGACCATGTCAGATCCAAACCAAAAATCCAGAACCCAGTTTAACAAGCTGCAAAAGAAATTGCGGCACACGGTCGGCGATGCAATTGCTGACTACAACATGATCGAAAATGGCGATAAGGTCATGGTGTGTTTATCCGGTGGCAAGGATTCATTCACCCTGCTGGATATCCTGATGCACTTGCAAAAAACGGCACCGGTTGAGTTTGAATTGATCGCTGTTAATCTGGATCAGAAGCAGCCCGGTTTTCCCGAGCATGTATTGCCGGAATATCTCGAATCGGTAGGCGTACCGTATCATATTATCGAAAAAGACACCTATAGCGTGGTAAAACGGGTCATCCCCGAGGGCAATACCACCTGCGGACTGTGTTCACGCCTGCGGCGCGGCACTTTATACGGTTACGCCGAAGCCAACAATGTCACCAAAATAGCCTTGGGACATCATCGCGACGACATACTTGAAACCTTTTTTCTGAATATTTTTTACGGCGGCAAATTAAAAGCGATGCCGCCAAAGTTGTTAAGCGACGATAAAAAAAATATTATCATCCGGCCGTTGGCGTATACCCGTGAAAAGGACATTGAGCGTCTGGCCGCATTTAAAAACTACCCGATTATTCCGTGCAACTTGTGTGGCTCCCAGGAAAATCTGCAACGCCAGGCCATGAAAGTCATGTTAAAAACGTGGGATAAACAGTTTCCGGGGCGCCTTGAAACCATTTTCACCAGTCTGCAGAATGTCGCGCCTTCACAGCTAGCCGATACAAAGTTATTTGACTTTGCCGGTTTAATGCGGAGCCAGCAAGTCGAAGAGCAGGTTATGACATTTAATGCTGGTTTGGACGTTCTGGCTCAATAATAGACGATGACCAGCATCGTCCTTTTTACCGATTTTGGGCCGTCCGGTCCTTATATCGGGCAAATGGAATCGGTGTTACGGCTGATGGCGCCAAATGTACCGGTTATTAATTTGCTGAGTAATGCCCCAACAGCCGATCCCCGTTTAAGTTCCTATTTATTGGCCGCTTTGCGGCGCAGTTTTCCTGTAAACAGTATTTTTCTGGCCGTGGTAGATCCGGGCGTCGGCAGTGAGCGCAGAGCGGTTGTTTTACGCGCAGATGGGCAAACTTTTGTAGGGCCGGATAACGGCTTGCTGAATACTGTCGCAGTACAATCCGAGGACGTACAATGGTTGGAAATTATCTGGAAACCGGAGCATTGCTCAACGAGTTTTCACGGACGTGATCTATTCGCCCCCATTTCCGCAAAGCTGGCTATCAATGCTGCAGATGATTTATTGCAGCCAGTTGACAAGCTTGATTTAAGCGATTGGCCTCAGGATCTGGCTGAAGTGATTTATTTCGATTATTACGGCAATGCGATGACAGGATTGCGCTACCACCAAGCCTATTCCGGCAAGATTCTGAACATTAACAGGTTTGCCATCAAACAGGCCGATACCTTCAGCGCTGTCGAAGAAAAACAAGCTTTCTGGTATAAAAACTCCAGCGGTCTGGTCGAAATTGCCGTCAATCAAGGCCGTGCAGAACAGCAATTGGCTCTGAAGCTGGGGGCGCAATTCAGTTTTTCAATCGTTTGATAACAGGTGGCTGACTTAAAGTCACTGCCCCAATGGTATTAAGCCGGTAACTTGGGATGAACAGGCCCGGCTTATGGTTTATAATCACAACCTCTAAAGTTTTCATAGCCCGGCGTTCATGTGTGCGCTTGGTCTCGACTGTCATTGGTTAAATACACCTCATGCAAGAAATAAATCCGATCAAAAACAAAATAGCCGACCTGAAAAGCCGTGGCGATGCCCTTAGGAGGTATCTTTGACTTTGATGTTAAGAGCGAGCGTTTAGTCGAAGTTTTAAGAGAGCTGGAAAATCCAAAAATCTGGGATAACCCCGAAGAAGCTCAGGCCCTAGGTAAAGAGCGCGGCCAGCTGGAAGTCATTGTTAATACCATTAATGACTTGGAACGCGGCCTTAGCGACGCAGAAGAATTGCTGCTGATGGCGGTCGAAGAAGACGATGAAGAAACGGTTGAAACCGTCGTCGATGATCTGGCGCACTTTGAAAAAAGAGTAGCAGACCTTGAGTTTAGACGCATGTTTTCCGGTCAAATGGATGTCAATAATGCCTTTTTGGACATACAATCCGGCTCCGGAGGCACTGAAGCCCAGGACTGGGCATCCATCATTGAGCGTATGTATTTGCGCTGGGGTGAGCGCAAGGGCTTTAAAACCGAATTGATCGAAGAATCGCAAGGTGATGTGGCCGGTATCAAAAGCGCCACTATCAAGTTTGAAGGCGAATATGCGTTTGGCTGGTTGCGGACCGAAACTGGCGTACATCGCTTGGTCAGAAAGTCGCCATTCGACTCAGGCAATCGCCGCCATACGTCGTTTGCCTCGGTGTTCGTTTCGCCGGAAATTGATGATGATATCGACATCGACATCAACCCTGCCGATGTCCGCGTGGACGTTTACCGTGCCAGCGGCGCGGGCGGTCAGCACATCAACAAAACTGAATCGGCGGTGCGTATGACTCACAACCCGACCGGAATTGTCGTGCAGTGCCAGAGCGACCGCTCTCAGCATAAGAACCGCGACACTGCGATGAAGCAATTGAAAGCCAAATTGTACGAACTGGAAATGCGCAAACGCAGCGAAACAGCTCAAGCACTGGAAGATACCAAATCAGATATAGGCTGGGGCAGCCAGATTCGTTCCTATGTTCTGGATCAGTCGCGCATCAAGGACCTGCGCACCAACGTGGAAACAGGCAACACCCAGGCGGTTCTGGATGGTGACCTGGATCAGTTTATCGAGGCCAGCTTGAAGAGCGGCTTGTAAAAGTTATTAAAATAAAGAGTTAACAAATAAAATGTCAGAAATTGAGCACGACGAACAGGAACAAATCAAGCAACGCCGCAGCAAATTGAATGAGCTGCGCGAAAACGGCGGCATTGCCTTTCCAACAGATTTTCGCCGCAATGTGGTCGCTGGTGAACTGCTGGCTGAATATGGTGAAAAATCCAAGGAAGAGCTGGAAGCAGAACCCGTACGGGTAAAACTGGCTGGCCGCATGATGACCCGACGGGTGATGGGTAAGGCCAGTTTCTGTCATATTCAGGATATGTCCGGTCAAATACAGCTTTATGTAACCCGCGACGTGCTGCCTGAAGGCTTTTACAACGAGCAGTTCAAAAAATGGGACATCGGTGACATCATTGGTGCGGAAGGGGTGCTGTTTGTAACCCAGACCGGAGAGCTCAGCGTCAAGGTTGATGATATTCGCCTGCTGACCAAAGCTTTGCGTCCCTTGCCCGAAAAATTTCACGGCATTGCCGATCAGGAAATCAAATACCGCCAGCGTTATCTGGATTTGATTATGAGCGAGCAATCGCGCAACACCTTTTTTATCCGTTCCAAGGTGGTTGCCTATATTCGCCAATTCCTGATTGAGCGCAAGTTTCTGGAAGTTGAAACGCCAATGATGCAAATGATTCCAGGCGGGGCAACGGCGCGTCCTTTTACAACTTTTCATAACGCACTGGATATGGAGCTGTATTTGCGTATCGCACCAGAGTTGTATTTAAAGCGTCTGGTCGTGGGCGGTTTTGAACGTGTGTTTGAAATTAACCGCAACTTCCGTAATGAAGGTTTATCAACACGTCACAACCCCGAATTCACCATGCTGGAGTTTTATCAGGCTTATGCCGAATATGGCGACTTAATGGATTTAACCGAAGCCATGTTGCGCGGTTGCGCGATGGAAGTGTTAGGGCAGACTGTGGTTACTTATCAGGGCGAGCAGTACGATTTCGGCAAGCCGTTTGATCGCATGACCGTGTTTGATTCGATTTTGCACTTTAATCCGGATTTAACGGCAGAAAATATTGCCACGCGTGAAGCCGCCGTTGAAGTGGCCAATAAGCTGCATATCCCGGTTAAAGACGGTTATGGTCTGGGCAAGATACAGATCGAGATATTTGAGAAAACCGTTGAAAGCCGCCTGATGAATCCGACTTTTATTACCGCTTATCCAGTTGAGGTATCACCACTGGCTCGGCGCAATGATGAAGATCCGCATGTCACCGATCGCTTTGAGTTTTTTGTCGGCGGACGGGAAATCGCAAACGGTTTTACCGAGCTGAATGATGCCGAAGATCAGGCCGCGCGCTTCCAGAAACAGGTGGAAGAAAAGGAAGCCGGTGATGATGAAGCCATGCACTTTGACGCTGACTATATCGTCGCGCTGGAACACGGCATGCCGCCAACAGCAGGCGAGGGCATAGGTATCGACCGTCTGGTCATGTTGTTTGCCGATGCGCCTTCGATACGCGATGTGCTGTTGTTTCCGCATATGAGGCCTAAGGGCTAAGCTGTTACCCCTGTGGAGACGAGTACATTCGTCTCCACAATCCGAAAAAATCAGGCGATTAAAAACTGTCTTTCAATCGCCTGACTTCTGCAAAAACTTCCACCGGTTTTCTGTTCACCATCTTAATGGTTTCCTGCAACGCAGCGCTGTTTTCCCTGAAAAACGGATTGGTCGCCAGTTCCTGTTCTATGGTTGATGGCACAGTCGGTTGGTGATTTGCCCTCAGCTGATTGATAACCTCCATTCTTTGCTGTAACTGCTGGTTATCAGGCTCTACCGTTAAAGCAAAACGGCCATTGGTTTGAGTGTATTCATGGGCGCAATAGATTTTGGTGACTGCGGGCAGCGCCTTCAGTTTCTGTAACGAATGCCACATCTGCTCGGCGGTACCTTCAAACAACCGGCCGCAGCCCATTACAAACAGCGTATCACCGCAAAACAGCGTGTTGTCGTCAGCAAAATGATAAACGACATGGCCGCT